>DPVV01000541.1 GCA_003526525.1 Lachnoclostridium phytofermentans
CTGCGATTGTTGTGATACTATTTAAGGTATTAAATAAAAAATGAGGATTGATCTGATACTGTAGGCTTTGAAGTTCTAGATAAACCTTTTCTTTTTCCTTCGTTTCCACTGCATAAAGGAGACTCTTTAGTCTCTCCACCATCTGGAAGAAGGACTGATTTAAACGATCTATTTCACTCTTTCCTCTGGATGGCGCTGGTAAATCAAACTCTCCTTTTTCCACTCGATGTGTTTGCCTAATTAAGTTTCTAACTGGACGCATGACCATCCCAATGGTACTTCCAAAGAAGACAAGAAAGAAAATCAGAGATAAAATCAGAAACACAACTAAAAAGTACGTTGATGCATGTTCTAATTTTCCTGTAATTTTTTTATATGGGACAGAGACGATTACCTTCCAGTTGAGATTAGGAACCGTTTGATAAGAAAGCAACAGCTCTTTTCCATTGTCGTTACATTTTTGGTATCCTGACACTTGCTCTGTAGACTCAATGAGATGTGCTGCACTATTCCCATTCGTGTATACCACATTATTCGTTTGTGTTATGACGTCTAATGCCCAATCCTCTGGCAACCTTAGTTCTGAATATGCTCTTCTTAGTACGGACGGATTGAAAGCAAAATAGACCATTTCGATTTGGTTGTCTCCTTTTAACTCAGAGACAGCAGCAAATGAAATTACTTTCGATGTTTTTGGGATTTTAAAGAGAAAATTATCAACGGTATTCAAAGGGATTACTATATTTTGCTGTCCACTTTCTAAAATGTCTTGATACCAATCGAGAGAACGAATTTCTTGATCTGTAATTTTTGGGGGATTTTTATAATAGTAGTAGCCACCATCTTTATAGCTAAACAATACACCGATTAAGTCAGTGGTATAGTTAAAATAACTTGCCAGTTTTTCTTCTAGCTGTTGTTGTAGACGGAGTTTATCTTTCGTATTCTTAATGTGTGGCATTTTACTTACCTTGTTCATGATGTCACTATCATTAATGATGGTTCCCGCAGTATGTACATAAGGTCTTGTTGTTGCATTGATATGGTTCGAAATTTGTGAAGTCATATGCATCGTAGTTTCGATATTATCCTTGACTAAGATATCCTCCATATAACCAGCCAATGTTTTTTCTCCAAAAATAACAGGTATCAGAATAAAGATAATATAAATGGTTAGATATTTAATCAGTATGCTGTGTCTCAAGTCTTTCATGTGCCCTCTCCTTCACCCTATCGACTATCGTAATCTTCTTAAAATAAAATAATCAATAACACTACGAACAGACATTGCGTATTTCTCCCCAACGAAAGACACAATGCCTGCTATTTCATAACCTCTTAAACTGTCCTAACAATTCCGTCAACGTCTAGTCACTCCATAAATCTCTGTCATTTCCTTTGGGTGTTCCTTCCCAAATAATAGTTCTGAGAGTTCTTTGGTTCGTTCCGAAAGATCTGCAGTTGGATCATAATAAAGCTTCGCCAAGAAATTCATCTTATGTTTTACCTTTTTTTAACATTTTAACATGTTTACTGTCACATTCCAATAAGCTTGAACTACAAAATGACCGTTCTGCGAACGAAATTTTGGCTTCTCAGACCATTAATACTATAGAGCAACAGGTTGGTTTAGCAGAAAATACGGATTGTTTGAGTTGGCTCCCATTGTCTTTCAGATATGTTAGAAGTTCATCTACTCCCATCTTGTCGACGCCATGGCTTCCTTTGTTCTTCTTCACCCTTTTATAGGCTTCGTTTAGGTTATCATTGCTGATAATCCTCTCAAGCATTTCATACTGATACTTACTTTGGTCGTTCTGTCCGTTTTACCTTAACCCACGAGATTGCTCCCATGCTGGGCGCACCTAAAAAAGAGTAAGTACAAGCTTTTTAACTTATACTTACTCTTCAAAATATCAAATCTCATTAATTTTCTCTAATAACTAGCAATTTATATCTTGCAATTTATGTCTTGTATTTGTGAACAACCCATCATTGAAAGCCAATAGTATTGCACGCACTTTAGTTCAATCGGTGTTAGAAACTATATTCGAGCAGTTTCTTAATTTCCAAAGCAATCGATATGATCCATCTTTCTCGGTACTACCATCTGCATTAACAATCCAGTTTCATCAGTCATTGGGCTTTCTGGAATCACTGTATATTCGCCCTCATTAACAAGATTTGCAGAGACTGCAAGACAAATTGCATCAATAATATCATCCATATTACATTTAAATTCTTTTGCACATAACTTAATTTTTTCAAAGCTTATCTCTTCTATGAACTTCGATAGTATACGGATTCTCTCCTCTACCCCATCTATGTCCGCTTTCTTTGATAATACGGTACTACCGTTTAATCTTGAAAAGCAAACTTCTGGATGGCTTTCTTTAATTAAGTTCTTATACTGACTATTTTCTTGAAGATAGCTGTCAACCTCACGCATTTTTGGTATAATTCCAACCGTTAATGGAGTAAATTTTTTCCCTAATATTCTTACATTCTCATCGTAAGCATTAGCCACGTTCTCAGCATAGACAGCTTGTCTGCATGGTACTGGAAAAATCGTTGATGACCTTTCCTTAATCATCCTTCTAGCTTCGGCATCTGGTCTAATCTGCTCACTTGTACTAGGTAAACCGATCACCATATCAATTAAAAATTCATCAAATGTTCCATAGTTTAATACTATGTCCTCAAGGTTCGTGTATTTTTCTAAGAGTAACTTACCATGACTTATTATGGCTGTAATCCACCCACCTTTACATCCATCTACTCCAATACATATACTTTTAAGATTGATCTTTCTACCACTATCCTTAATCTCGGGAATCCTAGATTTACCGACACCATAGAGTTTTACTTGTTCGACCATATGGCCAATATTTCCTTCTCCTGCAAATCTACTACTGTCAAAAAAATCGTTCTTCATATCCAACCATTCTAGCGGATGATCTTCTTCCTGTAATACAACTTCTCCTTGTAAATGTCCAACATATACCTCAACATAACAATCCTGATTGTAATAGGTGAAGTCCATCATATGATGAAGTGTAATAATATTGTGAGAAATCCCGGTTTCTTCATATAACTCACGATATGCAGCATCAAATCCATCTTCTCCTAGTTCAATTTTACCACCTACAAGATTGTAGAGTCCTAGGTAGGGATCTTTTCTTCTTTTACAGAATAGTAAATTGCCATTCTGATGAAATACCATAATACAGTTGTAACCTTGCATAATCCCTCCAAGGATATCGTTTTTCCTATATTTTTGCAAACACTTGCTTACTTATGTTTTTGTAAAGCCAAAGCGGATAATAGCAATCCGCTACGTTAATTGCTCATAACCTTGTTAACTCAAGCCTTTCTTAACAGCTGAATATGCAAGTCTTTTCCCTTTTTTCTAACATTTGCTTTATCCACCATAGCCCCAACTAAATGAAGTTCATCACCAGAATCATCTTCTCCAACTAACTGCCAATAATAGCCTTCGATTTCATACTGACGTCCATTATTTAAATTATGTTTGATTTTCTGGATAAACTCTTCTCCATAATTGCATTCATATTGAATTATGATAATCTCTGTGTTCTGCTCATTTTGAGAAACTTTTGTATTAACTTTTATATCTATGTTTTCTGCTCCATTTAAAAGGAACAAAGTTAATATCTCGCTTACAATCTGAGCTATCTTCTTTGCTTCATGTCTCATCTATTTCTCTCCTTATGAAATGCATCTAGTACCGGAATCATAACTCCTGCAACCAATCCACCTGAGAATCCATTGTTATATAGATTTATACCTCCATGTATCACTCCGACATTTGTTACAAGAATCATATGAAGAGCACCTGCTATGAAACCAATAATAGGTCCGTACGTGCCAGCAATTGGTGCTAGTGTAGTTGAAAATAAAACCGATATAATAATCCCTGTGGTAGATAGGTCATTTCCAAATAATAATGCAGTTATAATTACTCCAATCATAACTGGTAGACAATTCTTAATATGCTTACCAAATGCACCAAATCCAACTACAGTGAAAATACCTGCTAAAACTGGGCCATTTACAACACCACCAATTAGTAATACATAGATTAAGCTAAGTAATCCAAGTAACGCCATGTTTAGTAAAGTTACTCCAAAACCTACGAGGTGCGTAAAATCCGTAATCAGTCTTCCCTTATATTGTAGTATTTTCCTAAAATCCATTATAGCACGTCTATTGAAATAAATACCAGTACAGAAAAGGCCAAGAAATAAGAACAATAATAGTATGATAATAACCAGATGATTTTTCTCTGAGATGATATTTACTGGTTCAATCGTAATACCGAAGCTTCTAAGTACACTTGCTAATACGGTACCTAATATTCCAGATGTAAAACCAATATTATAAAGATTATATCCATCATGAAATTTGAGCATATGCGAGGATAGAGGTACAATAATAAATCCAATGAATAAACCAACGCATACCGCAACTGTAATAGCCCAAAATGGCTGTAGCAAACCCGAAAAACTAATTTCACTAACCATTGGTGCTAATGCAGTACCAAACATTATTGCAATAATAATATCTTTAAAAGAAATTTTCTTATATAAAGAATAGAAATAACCACCGAAATAAATTGGAATAATATTATATAGATTTTTTCCAAAGAAGGAAAAGCCGATAACTGTAAAGAATGCTGCGATTAAAATACCATTCAACTTTAGTCGAAAATGGCGCATAATAAAGATATTTAAGAGACCAACTAGACCAACATTAATAAATGCTGCTTCAATTCCACCTACTTGTATGAAATCTGTAACTAAGATGGTTGGTGTAAGTACAATATTGATAAACCCGTATAATACCGAGTGAAAGCTTCCATTATAAATGCCATAAATTATACCAACGAATAGAAACAAAATGGGGATTGCAGATAATAAGCTAAGTTTTTTACTACGTCCTATGTCTTTTTCATCTACCTTGTTAAACTCCAAAGATTAACCTCCTCATATTTTTATTAA
>DPVV01000538.1:0-235 GCA_003526525.1 Lachnoclostridium phytofermentans
TGTCAAGGGCTTCCAGCTTCTTTGTAATGCAGGGGTAAACACAGAAAAGAAGAACGAATAAACATTAATACAGCGTAATCGGTTGGCAAAGGAAATTCTTGCATTATTTTGTGCAATTTAACTAAATTTTGTTCGTTTTTCGCTTGATTATTAGAAAATATGTTGCAATCGGAATATGTTTATGATAAAATAAATTACAGCCAAAGATAAATACAATAAAATTTTTTTTATTACT
>DPVV01000538.1:422-6534 GCA_003526525.1 Lachnoclostridium phytofermentans
ATTAATATGGAGGAGAGTAGTAAGAGTAAAAAGAAAAAGAAGGGATTGGGGCTAGTACCAAGGCTAATTATTGCAATTATTATTGGTATTTTAGTCGGAATGTACTGCCCTAGCTTTGTAACCTCAACATTAATTACAGTATCGGATTTGTTTAGAGAGTTTTTAATGTTTATCATCCCACTTATGATAGTTGCTTTTGTTACTATGGGAATTGCGGACTTGTCTCAAGGAGCCGGAAAGTTGCTGGCGTTTACCGCAGCGATTTCTTATGCCTCTACGCTACTGGCAGGAAGCGCAGCTTATGGGGTTGCCAGTAAGTTCTTCCCCTCTTTTGTGAATGAAGAGGTTGTTGCGAAAGTTGCTTCAGCAAGCGATAAGGCCATCAGTGGATATTTCACTTTGACTATTACACCACTACTTGAAACGACATCCGCTGTTGTACTCGCTTTTGTACTGGGAGTATGCATCAGCGCCATGCGAGGCAAAGAGATTGGAGATACCCTTTACAATGTGATCAAAGATTTTTCCGAGATTATAACAAAGGTACTTGGTCGTGTGATTATTCCGATTCTTCCTTTGTATATCTGTGGAACTTTTGCCAAGATGACTTATCAGGGAACTACCTTTGCAATTATGTCTGTACTTTGGAAGGTATTCGTGGTTGTTATAATTCTTCATCTGCTCTATCTGATTGTGGCCTTTACCTTTGCAGGCTTAATGACAAAACGAAATCCGATTACCATGCTAAAGAACCAGATTCCTGGTTACCTGACTGCAATCGGCACCCAGTCTTCTGCTGCTACCATTCCGGTTAATATCAAATGTGCGGAAAGTAATGGTATTTCAGAAGAAATCCGTAATTTCGTAGTTCCTCTATGTGCAAATATTCATATGGCTGGTTCTATGATCACTATTACCTGCTGTGTGACCGCAACCCTACTCATTTACGGCATGCCTCATGGCTTCCTTACCCTATTCCCATTTATCTGTGTACTGGGAATAGCCCTAGTAGCGTCTCCAGGAGCTCCAGGAGGCTCCATCTTTACAGCAACTCCATTCTTCCCGATGGTAGGAATAATCTCAGGAGATATTGTCAGCCTTCTTCAGGCAATGTATATTGCTCAGGACAGTTTCGGTACTGCATGTAATGTATCCGGAGATAATGCAATTAGTGCACTGGTTGATATGTTCTACCATAAATATATCAAAAAAGACAAAATAGACAAAAAGACAACTTAAGTAAGGTGACTTCGAAAGGGGAAGACTGTTTATGCCGTCAATCAGTATTTTTGATGTAATCGGCCCCAATATGGTAGGGCCATCCAGCTCACATACCGCAGGTGCTGTGGCGATTGCTCTTCTAGTTAAAAAAATGTTCAACGGGCCGATCAGCAAAGTTGAGTTTGTTTTGTATGGTTCTTTTGCAAAGACCTACAAAGGCCATGGAACCGACCGTGCGCTTCTTGCTGGAATCCTAGGATTTGAGACTTATGATCTGAGAATTAGGAATTCCTTTCAGCTGGCGGATGAATGTGGACTAAAGTATTCCTTCCGTGTCAATGAAAAAGAAACAGAAGTGCATCCAAACACAGTAGATATTCATGTATCTGGAGAAAAAGCTGAAACCATGTCTGTCCGAGGCGTCTCGGTGGGAGGCGGTAAAATTAAAATTGTCAGGATCAACGGCATTGATGTAGACTTTACCGGAGAATATTCCACACTAGTTATACGGCACCTAGACTATCCCGGCATGGTGGCTTATATTGCTACCAGTTTAAGTGAGCGTAATGTAAATATCGCTTTCATGCGTTTGTTCCGGGAACAGAAAGGGGCTACTGCTTACTCCGTAGTGGAATCTGATGAGGAAATCCCACGAGAATTATTGGAAAAGCTGCAGGAACATCCAAAGGTAGAAGATGTTATGCTTATTCAGGTTTAGGAGGCTCTTATGGATTTTATATCAGGAAATGAATTGCTGAAATTATGTGAGGAAAACCACTGCCGGATTTCAGATGTGATGCGAGAACGTGAGGCCAGCGAGTTCGGTGCCAGTCCAGAAGAGACCATTGGCCGTATGAAGGAAGCTTACCGGATTATGAAAGAAGCCTGTCACAAACCGTTAGATGAACCCGTGATTTCCGTTGGCGGACTGATCGGGGGAGAATCTAAAAAGGTACGGGACAGAAGGAGATCAGGGAAATCCATATGCGGAAGCATGCTGTCTAAAGCGATTACCTATTCATTGGCCGTTTTAGAAGTAAATGCCTCGATGGGCCTTATTGTGGCGGCGCCTACGGCTGGAAGCTCCGGTGTGCTACCTGGGCTGCTTCTTGCTCTAGAAGAAGAGTTTTCCCTGGATGACAATCAGATCATAGATGGCCTTTTTACTGCAAGTGCGGTTGGTTATTTGATTATGAGGAACGCTTCCGTGGCTGGAGCACAAGCCGGCTGTCAGGCAGAAGTCGGTTCTGCTTCCGCAATGGCAGCGGCTGCTGCTGCAGAAATTATGGGCGGAACACCGCAGCAGTGCCTAGATGCGGCCACTTCTGCATTAGTAAATCTCTTAGGGCTTGTCTGCGACCCGGTAGCTGGTTTGGTTGAGTATCCCTGCCAGAACCGTAATGTTATAGGTGCTGCCAATGCACTAGTATGTGCAGAAATGGCATTATCAGGAGTAAGACAGCTCATACCGTTTGACCAGATGGTGGACACCATGATGGCAGTGGGGCGTTCGATCCCATTTGAATTAAGGGAAACTTCACTGGGTGGCTGTGCAGCCACTGCTGCTGCCTGCAGTAAGACCTGTGAGATTTTTAAATCAAAGTAAATAGTTATTATGATAAGCGATACCGGTTCTTTGAAATCGGTATCGCTTTTTTTCGGTGAAATATATAAAGCCGCAGTACTTTAACTGCGGCTTATATACGTTTCAAAACTATGGAATTTACATGTATAAGAACTTATAAATAACGTTAGCGACTCCCGCCTCCACCGCCACCGGAGAAGCCACCCCCTCCACTGGAAAATGTTGAACCACCGGTACCATCCGCATTCATCACAGTACTATTACTGATGTGGCTCGTCATACTCATAAAGTAGATCATACTATAAGTATTGCAGCCATAATGATTTACAAAGCCATTGTAATAGGATTTATCAATAACCTCAAAGGCTTTTAGTACTTTTTCACCCATGTTAAACATCGTTGCGATTACTAGATAGTCTCCCCACAGTTCTTTGTTAACATGCTCACTTTGATGAGTTAATTCTGATAAATATTTCTTTAGACCTAGTATCATAATAGCTTTATCAAAGCCTTGGCGAGTAAATCGTATCGTTCCATTCTTCTCTTCTACCATACCTAAACGACTTAATTCTTTTATGCCCTCATTATTAACTTTTTTCTCCCATTGTTTAAGTTTTTGAGAAATTTTAGTAGCATTTTTAATAATATCAGAAGACCAAAGTATATTATCATGATCCGCTTCTTCCATTAATAGATCAAATAATAATTGCTCTAAATTAGTTGCTGTAATATGTTCTGTTTTAAATAGGATAGATTCTTCCATTTTAGATTTTTTTGTTCGTTTATCAATACTGATGTAATTAGCTTCTTGCAAAAGAATTAGATAGACTCCCATAAGCTGACTATAGGAAATTCCTTGCCGAAGTAATTTAAGGGCAGCATAAATTGCAGGTATATTCCCACCAAAAGGAATGGAGTAATTGATATTTATTTTTTTATAGCTTGGTAAATGAACTACCGTATTATCAGATAGCTTATATCTTGAATAAAAAAATCCGATTAAGCCAATACCTCCACCAATAAACCCAATAACAATTAAAATCACTATCAATGGATTTATCCCCTTATCATTGGCAGAGTTTTGCAGCTCCTCAAAGGAAATCTTAGCGACAGCAGCGTTTGGAAAGAGACTTTGATCAAAGCGACAGAGAACATTGACATAATCCTTTCTATCCAATGCCTTATTTGAATTTACTGTTAAGCTACCATCACTATGAATTGCTACCTTCCCATCAAATCCATACCCCCATATACGGGCATTCTGTTGATCAAAAGCCTCATCTTCCATTTGAATTGATATTGCTATGGCTTTTGGAGCACTAGAAAGCTTTGAAATAAACTGATGATAAAAACCTGCATACTCACCGTAATTTTGTACTAAGTTATCTATCGTATATTGTAAGGTATAAGTATGATCACCATAGTCTCCAATTCCCCAGCACAGCTCATACCCATCTGACTTAGTTAAAATACCACTGGTACCCTTTTTTTCTTCTCTTGAAAGTTTTTTATTCCACTTATCTAAAGCGGTATAAAGTTTTCCTGATTCACGTACCGAAAAGGAATGTACCTTCCTTCCCTCCATGTTATTGAGTGCTTTATAATATTCGGTACCACTGGATACCCCTTGCACTTCCCAAACTTCTGTAATGATAGCAGAACCATCTTTATTCAGAGTAACTTTGATTTGAATAGAGGGAATTGCATCTTCCGCGGCATATGCTTTTACTGAAGATATACTTAATATAATAAAGACTAAAAAACTGAAAATTATCCCATATTTTTTTGCTTTCATTCATAACCTCCTCGGGGAAATAAAAATATTGTTTCAATAAGTATACCTCTATTGTGATGCAATTCCAATAGAATAAGAATATTTTTCCTTCACTTCATCAAAGGCAAACAACCAGAATATTTGGAAACAACTCAAAGCAACTTTATAATTAAACATGGGCAAGAACCACTTAAAATGGTCTTGCCCACATATAACTATTGAAAATTTAAATTAGCTCATTGATTTCTGGTTATAACAACTTAGCTAATTTCCACTGCGGATATCTTCAAGGCTCCTTAATTCTAGTGAAACATTAGAAAATTTTCTTGTTCCACCATTTCCCGTAGGTGATTGTGCTTCTAACCCTACTTTAATTTTCTTCTGCATCGCAAGATGACAAAGTCTTGCCATCTTAAATTCCTTTCCATCCTGCGAATAATGGATTGCAAAGAGATCATCCTTGCGGCTTAGCTGAAGCCAGATTTCATCTCCATCCACATCGACACCATTGGCATCGTCCGATCTCTCATTTGTCATAACGGTAACAACAGAATGAGTACCTAGATCTGTATACTCAAAGCATGCCTTCGCCCAAAGCTTTTCATTTTCTAACGCAAGCAATACACATGCATCATAAGTTGATACGAAGTCATGGCTCACCTTTGCTCTCAGAACAAAATCCCCCTCCACCTCTTTGTAGAAAAATGGTGCATCCGTCACAATTTTTCCATCAGCTGGATTTACAAAATAATCAGTTTTAGCTGGGGCATAAATATGTATTTCATCTTCTCGTACTTCATATTGTGTTTCGATTGTCCATTGAAAATCATTGTAATTCATTAGCTTACCTCCGCATTCTCATAGTTTTTTATGTACAAGTAAGTTATAGATCGACTAATCTATAATTCTATACCAAAGTAATGGATAACTGGTTAGAATATAAACTACCTTGCCTTTATAGTACTACATAATGAATAAAATATCTACTATATATATCCATCTTGAAAATCATAGCCCATTTCGAAACAAAGTTTCCCCACATCATCAATAATCTATTTGCTTATCACTACTATCCATTTGCATGCTCATTAATCAACCAAAATCCAGTTTACCGCATAAAAAAAGGTCACAGTTTTAATCCCATGACCTTCCAAGCTCTACATCTTATAATTATTTTAACTGCGAACTCATATGCTGAGCAGCATTTTTAAATTCCTCAACACACTCTGGCTTCAATAACATTATCATCTTTGGTACTATTTCAGTCATATACTCCTTCGAAAATGTACCTTCCTGCTGTCTTTTAAAACTTTCACTCATTATAGCCTTGATATCTTCCTCTTTGCCTTCTTGGACTCTCCCCATAACAAAATCATAAAATCTTTGCTGACCTTCGTTCATTTTAATTCCTCCGTATTAAATTAAATAATTTTCTTCGCCATGGGCGAAACAAGCATCTTTTCCATTGACTCAATATACGGAATTTGATGCTTCATGATAACAAAAGTTGTTCCAAAATGCTTTATGTCTTC
>DPVV01000523.1 GCA_003526525.1 Lachnoclostridium phytofermentans
AGCTCTCCAACTAATGTTTCCCATGGCTCAGATATAGAAGAGGAATAACCCCATGTGTGCTCTGCATAAAGCATTAGATTTTCTGATGCCTTTTCTACTAATTCTAGATCTCCAAGATCGGTTTCTTTATCCAGTTTCTTGCATAAATTCAGTTTTCTTTGGGCATTTTTATATATCTTAACCGGACCCGGAGTGGAACCAACCCCATCTGCCCACCAGTCATTCCAGTCTCCCTTATAAGTAGGAATATCTTTCTCATATTCTCTTACACATTGAAAAAATGTATCAAGAGTTGCCATTTGAAATGTTATTTTTCCCTCATACTTTTGATTTAGTAGATTCACTCTTTTTGCAATCTCCTTGCTTGGAGGTGAATTGTCAGTAATTGCACCGGATACCATAACTGGCACAAAATCAAAAGGATAGTTTTCTTTCTCTAAATTTTCTAAATAACGCTTCAAACGTATTTCTAAAATAGAAAGCTCTTCTTCTTTCGTTTTTTCTTGACTTGTATTATAAACAGAACGCTCCCTTATTTGCTTCCCTATTTCATCATTGAGCATATATGTACTACCAGCATTTGGCGCAAATTGAAGTTCGTTTCCAAAATTATAATGTTCACCACTCCAAATTAAAATCTTATTTCCTTTTGGGCTTTCCCAGAAAAAAGGAATCATTTTTTTATACAGTGGGAACATTCCATGGTGAGGATGTAAGCAGGAGTAAAGGTTCTTAATACCATTTTCGTAAAGGGCATCTACATATCCCCATGCATACCCGTTAATATCTGCACTCATTCCACTGCTGATTGGGATGTTTCGTTCTTCCCCATATTTCTTTGCCTTTGCTATTCTAGAGTTTAGTACCTCCTCACCAACTAATTCTGTCATATTTAAATAGTTACCTGATAACCCTATTTCACCTGATTTTACATAGTTCTCAAAATCCCGTATGTATTGCTCTGATGCACACTGATAGAAATTTTCAACCTGCCAATGATTTTCACATTGCCACACAAATCCTTTATATTCTTCACTATTGGATTCATGAATTTCATGTAGTATGTCAATAGCTTGTTTCATAAAATCCACATGATACGTTGCAATTTTATCTTGCCTCTCAGTATATCCAATATCTGTGTGAGAATGATGCATTAAATATATTTTCCATTTTCTTTTAAGCTCCATTGTCTTCCTCTCCTTTTGTTGTAATGTTATAACATTTCAACTTAATCATATCACAGATCTTTTTTCATTCCTATCCACTATATTTTTTTCGTGAATTTGAAGATTTTTTTTCTATTACATTAGCTATTTTATCTTAACAAACATCGTAAATGTATTGAAATTGCCGAATAATTAGATACAATCCCAACAATATTCAGGAACTTATAAAATTTAAAAAATTGGCATGATTGATACATTCGTCCGCTAGATTGCGCCCACGCTAGGTGCACGCAAAAGAGGAGCTCCATTCAAATATGGGCTCCTCTTTTATTTCGTATATTAATTTCTATATAAGTTATAAAATTAAATCTCATTTCCTCTTACATAAACTTGTTTTAAATTAAAATCACCATCTACAAGTAGTAAATCTGCTTTTCTTCCCACACCAATACTTCCCACTGTATCTTCTAAATGAAGAGATTTTGCAGGATAGTAACTAGCGCTTAGAATTGCTTCCTCAATAGGAATGCCAAATGATACTGCATTCTTCACTGCATCAAATAGTGTTATGGTAGAACCAGCAAGAGTACCATCTTTTAAGAATGCTTTATGATCCTTTACTGTGATTGGTAATCCTCCTGCAACATATTCTCCATCTGGTAAACCAGTTGGATTAATTGAGTCTGAGATTAAAATCATTTGTTCTGGTACTGCTTTAAACATCAGCTTTACTACTGCTGGATGAATATGAATTCCATCACAGATAATTTCTGTATTTAAGCCAAACTCACTTACTGCACCTACTAGACCTGGTTCGCGATGTAACAACGGTCTCATTGCATTAAATAAATGAGTCACATGAGTTGCACCCGCTTTCGCTGCAGCTTCTGCTTGATCAAAGGTACTCATTGTATGCGCTAACGATATCGTAAAGAACTCTTTGTTTCTTTGAATAAATTCCAAAGCTCCATCTAAGGTTGGATCAATATCTACCAAACGAATTGCATTTCCTGACAATTCATTATATTCATCAAATAAGTCCTGAGAAATTCTTCTTAAGTACTGAGGATCATGAGCCCCCTTCTTTTCTATGCCAAAGAAAGGTCCTTCCATATTAATTCCTTCAATGGAAGCTTCTTTCGTATCTGAGTGCTCTTTTTGACCATCCATGACCTCTTTTATATAAACCATTGCCCGGTGATACTGATTTTCCTCATTTGTCATAGTTGTAGCAAGTATTGAGGTTACACCATGCTTTGCATAATACTCACACATCTCTTTGATTTCTGCTGGATTTGATTTAGAAAAATCATAAGATAAACAACCATGTGTATGAATATCAAAGAATCCAGGTACAATGCGTAGTCCAGTGCAGTCTACTTCATTTCCATTTCCTGTGATTGTGTCTGATATTTCTTTTACAAAACCATCTTCTACAAGAATATCTTTTCGTTCAAACTTTCCATTAATAAAAACTTCACCATGTCGAAATATCATAGGCCACCTTCTTTCTATTCAAAACAACAGATAACAGTTAAATCCGGATGTAGCTGAAGAATAGATGCTGGTACACTTGGAGTTACCGGTCCATATAATGCTTTTTCAATGATGTCTTTTTTATCTGGTCCATTGGCAATTAGAAGAACCTTTTTGGCTTGCATAATGGACTTTATTCCCATCGTAATCGCCTTAGTTGGTACTTCATTAATGTCTTCAAAGAATCTTGCGTTAGCCTTAATTGTTGACTCACCTAAAGATACAATATGGGTCGTCTTTTCGAATGCATCGTCAGGCTCATTAAATCCAATGTGGCCATTGTGTCCAATACCTAGTAACTGTAAATCAATACCGCCAAGATTTGTAATTAAAGCATCATAATTCAAACACTCTGCTTCCATATCTTCTGCCAATCCACTTGGAACATTTGTATTTTCTTGTGGAATGTTAATATGACGGAATAAATTTTCATTCATAAAATAGCGATAACTTTGTTCATTCGTTGGTTCTATTCCAATATATTCATCTAAATTAACGGAAATAGTACTTGAGAAATCGATATCTCCTTTGTTATACCACTCGATTAATTGTTTGTATGTACCGATTGGTGTAGATCCAGTAGCAAGCCCTAATACACTATTTGGTTTTAAGATTACCTGAGCTGATATAATATTTGCGGCCTTTCTACTCAAGTCGCTGTAACTTGTTGCATGAATTACTTTCATATTTTACCTCCAAATCTACAATTTTGAAAATTTTTTTCAAAAAATGACAAGAATAATCAAAAATAACAAAAATAATTTTCAAATGTACTTTAATTATAGCTTGAAACAA
>DPVV01000334.1:0-2850 GCA_003526525.1 Lachnoclostridium phytofermentans
GATGTAGTACCTTTTTTATTGTTGCTATATAATTATATCTATAGTATTATATATAATTTTATAATCAAATTATAGGTACAGGAGGATATATATATGAGATATGTTCAGGTATCTTCAAAAACATATAGGGATAATACAGGAAGGAGCATAGACTTTCCTACTCTTCTAGTTGAGTATAATGGAGAGACAATGCTTTTGGAACAATTACACATATATCAAATAAAGAATCGTGGTAAAAGTAGAACTTGGCATAAGAAGTTAGTACAAGCTGTTGGACTATTGCTTGATTATATGGAAGCTAATCTTAACTGTTATTTTTCTGCAAAAGAGTTCTTTGATACATTTACGGAGTCTGTTTACTCAGGAACAATAAATGAAGAAGGTTTAGACCCTTCGGGTCTTTATTGGTTACCTAAAAGAGTTGAAACAGCTAATATGCTTTTATCTGCTTTAAATAGGTTATCAGATTGGTTATATGAAGAATATGGAGCTGTTCAATTAAACCCTTGGAGAAAAGCCACAACATATGAAGAACGACTTAACTGGATGGCACAGATAAACAAAAGTCAAAACTCATTTCTAGGGCATTTAGATGATGTTCATGATATGTCTGAAACTGCAAAATTAGCTCGCAATGTTGTTAAAAGAAAAAAACCATACTCATCAAATGGAGATACAAAAGCCTTCCCTGAAAATAAAATACATGAATTACTATGGGAAGGGTTTAAGAATACAAGAAAAAACTATGAATTAGACCTTGTTGACCGCTATAACTGGCGTGATATTGCCATTACTATACTGATGAATGGAGGTGGACTTAGGCATAGTGAAGTATTTCATTTATGGGTGCAGGACGTCTTCCCTGACCCAGAAGACGCAAATCTTGCTGTGGTACGAATCTATCATCCAAGCGAAGGAAGAGCTCCGCAGGATTTCAAGAACCCTACTAATGGTAAATATATAACAGACAGAGAAAGCTATCTGTTGTTAAAATATGGTTTACTTCCACGCAACAGGTATTCCGCAAAGGACAAACGATTTGCAGGGTGGAAAGAGCCAAGGCTTGATAACTATGATGATAAATACATGCATGTGTACTGGATGTCAAAGGAATGGGGATACATCTTTATGTATGTATGGAGAATGTATATTGCAAAAAGGTTAAGAAATGGTATTAAGGACACTCACCCATTTGCCTTTGTCTCACATTCGCCTAAAACACTGGGAGAAATGATGCCGCTTAGGACTCAGATGGAGTCTCACGAAAAAGCGGTTGAAAAGATTGATTTGATAGTCGGAAAGAAATATGGCACTACTCCACACGGACATAGACACGCATATGGTCAAAGACTTAAAAATGCTAATATAGATGACCGTATTAAACAAGTTGCCATGCACCACAAATCCATAGAATCTCAAAAAGTATACACAGAGCCAACAGTTGCAGATGTTACAGTTTCACTAAATAATGCCACTGCATCTTTGGATAATGGTTATGTACTTCCAATGCAGACTGAGATTGATGCATGGATGAATGAAGAAACTAAACTGCAGAACAGATATAGATATAGGAGAAAATAAATGGGAAGAAAAGCTTACGATAATTTATTCAAGTATAAAATGATTGAAGAACTTTGCAATGGTAAATCATCCCTTAATATTGAGCGGGAATATGGTGTAAAAAATACTACTGTCATGAACTGGCTCCGAAATTTCATTAAAAACGGAGCTTTTGATGATAATGCTTTATTGCCAAAAGAAAAATTGAAATTTGAACAGCTCCGAGAAAAAGCTGCTAAGCGTGAACTTGAATTAAGACTGCATGGAACATCCACAAGTGAAAGTTTTGAATGGCTTTTAGAATATGATTCCAACTTACAGCAATGGAAAGAATGTGCCGAGGAATGGATAAAAACGATTGTAAGAAATAAAGATGCCGCACTTAAAGCTCTATCAAACTTCTTTAAGAAATATGTTATTCAATATAACATTACTAGTTCTGTACAGGAGTTCATTTCCAAAGATTATGACACCCCTGACTTTTATGAGATTATTTATGCAGAAAGAGGCTCACAAATCAATGCTTTAAATGAAGCCAAAAAGATTGTTCAATTCATTGACTGGATTACTGAGGAGAAGTTTTCAGTTGAAGATGATTATGGAAACAAGCTTACTCCAGCAGAATTTAAAAATCCTCTAACAAAATATCTACCAGACTCTGTAAAATCATCACAACGTAATGAATCAGATAAGAATGTCCTGCCTTATAGATACATTAAAGACATTAGAAATATACTCTGCCCTCCAAATGCAATCTGCTTTAAAGACTTGAAATTTGCACAAAGTGCAGGCGATTCAAGCAGAAACGGTGGTGATTGGTTCATTGTTGATAAGTCTGTTATTGATAAAAATGACCCAGACTGTGTTTACAGATTCAGAAAAACTTCCAAGTATGAACAGACAAGTAAAGGTCTTTCTGATGAAGTATATGAGATGTGGTTTCCAGGGTGTACGGTGGCACTTTTAATAAAGCTCCTTCTTCCTTTGAGAACTTATCAGGTACGTATGCTTGATAGTGGAGAAATTGATACTTATAAGTATGTGCAGTCTAAGCGAAATGTCGCTGGAGAATGGATTAAGAATAATTCACATTTAAGTAAGGGTACAGAAAGAAATCCTTTTGAAAGAGGAGTTCTTCGTAAATTCAAAGACAAAACAACACAACTTGAAATGACAGGCTTTTATATCAACACGAACAAAACAGCAGACATCAACAAAGAGGAGTTCAATAAGGGGTATGACATTCCTTGGCAGTACGAAGAAGTACAATACTGGCTTGCAAAACTTAGG
>DPVV01000334.1:2976-5734 GCA_003526525.1 Lachnoclostridium phytofermentans
CTGGCTTGCAAAACTTAGGGACTGGCAGATGAAGTACAATCCTATTTCTAAACCTGCAAAATGGACAGAACTAACAACAAATCACCTAGGAAGTGCAAAAGATGTGAGGATTTTAAAACAAATGGGGAAAATCACATTTCTTTTCAGAAATCCTACTTCAATAGGACAGGAACACTTGCCAATAGGAGTAAACGGATTGGACTATATTTGGTATAAGACACTTCAAAAGCTTGAGGAGCAGCTTAAAGAAAATACATCATCCGAAGAAGAAAGAGCATTAAAATTTGTGAATCCAGACAGTAAGCGCACGACTTATTATCCTCTTCATTCACTCAGAGTATCACTTATAACTGCCTATGCTCTTGAAGGTGGAGTTCCAATGCCTATTCTGTCTAAGGCTATCGCAGGTCACGCAAGACTCATTATGACTCTTTATTATACAAAGGCAGGTATTTCATATGTTACAGACACAATGAATCAGGCTGAAAAGAGCATCCTTGAAAATGATAAAGAGGTTTTTAATAGATTTATTAGAGATGCTAAGTATGAACAGTTAGAAACAAGTGTAGCTGCCAATGACCCAATAGCTTATCAGGCAGTTATTAACGCTCAAAAATCAGGTGCAAGTATTATTATCAGTGATAAAGGAATTTGTCCTAAAGGCTGTTTTGGATGCGATTCAGGTGGCACATATGTTAATGATGATACGGATAAAACCACTTACGGTGTTGTTCCAGGTTTTCCAGAGCAGAACTGTGTCAGATGTAGATGGTTCGTAACTGGTCCCGCTTTTCTTCCAGGCTTGGTGCATCATTTTAATACCATAGGCTACAATATGGGCGAGACAGGAAAACGAGTGATTAAATATCAGAATGATATAGAACTTTTAGAAAATGAAAAATATGAGTGTGAACTTAATGGAACCGTATTTACAAAACATCATGAATTACTTAAATATGAGCAGTTATATGCACAGGAGATACAGAAAAACGATAAGCTTGCAAATGATTATAATGCTACTCTTCGTCTTGTAGACAAATGCATGAAGATAATCAAAGAAACTCCTTCTAATAATGGATTTCAGCTTGTTTCGGTAGGTTCTATATCAGATGTTGGAATTTCTATTGATAACATTGAACATGAACTTGAACAGCTTCAAATCATCTGTAATGGGGCGGAACTGTTCCCTGAAACAGATGCAAGCAAGGCAGTTCTTCAAAGGTCTCAAATCATAGATTTAACACTTAAAAATAACCATAAAATGTCCGTTATGTTCTCATTAACAGAAGAAGAACAGCTTATTGCAGGAAATCAATTCATGAGGCTTTTGATTAGTCGTGCAGGTAGTTTAAAAGATGCTATTCCTTATGTAATCGGGCGTAAGAAACTTGAAGAAATCGGTTTTAAGAATGAGTTTGTTGATGAACTTAAATCTGTGACTATAAAAAGTAATGTATTACTAATAAATAGTTCTACTATTGGTGAAAAATAATTTATGTATTGGAGGATATATGATAGAAATACATCCAGATGAACTGTTCTCAAAGCTTTACGAGAACGCTACCACAAGGAAAAAGAAAACACTAGAACTCATAAATAACGCCTGTAAAAAACAGTCTGAGTCTGACATAAAAGACTTTTCCATCGGCACTATAGCCAGACTGATAGCAGATGATGACGGTCCAAGTGAACAGGCACTTAGAAACAAAAATGGCGAGGATTACAGAGCATTGATAAACCAATGGGCTGAATACTATAAAGTTACCACTAAAAAGCCTAAAAAAGAAAGGAAATCTACAGTAAACGATGATATCTTAGCAAGTATCTCCGACCCAACAACAAAGGCACTGGTTGGTATGCTTATATCAGAGAATAAAAAGCTTAAAAGAGAAAACTCTCTGCTTAAGGAACAAACAACCTTTACGATTGATATGCGTCCTATAAACGATACAAGCAGAAATAAGGATGTCGTTATAACCGAGCCTTTTTATAATAATCTGACAGATACCGAAATAGATGCTCTTAGAAATGCCATATCAAACGAGTTTATGAACCATCAGGGATGGACTACCGATAATTATGGCAGAGTAAAAGAAAACGGTATTCAAGTATATAAGGCAGGATATGTAACTGCCATACAAAAAATTCTTAATGAAATATAAAGACTCTGTTATTAAATAATTTTGATAAAACATTGACATATTGTATATTTTTGTTAAAATATTATTAATAGTAAAATTTATTAATCGAAAGGTGTTAGCCATGCCATTATCCTTACAGAACTACCCAAATTGCGACCATCTGAGATGTTTTACGTAAGTAAAGCTGTTGAATACCAAGCTATGTCCATTGCTACAGTTACAAGTGCTTCAGATGAAATTAAAGAGAAGCGTTTTAATAAGGGAGTCATCTGCCCTCATTGCAATACAAATCATACTGTTCGCAATGGTAAGGTTAATGGAGATTATTTATAGAATCTCACCTAATATAAAATTCAAGTTAAGGGGGAAGAGGTTTGAAAAACAAATCTAAATGCAAATTAAAACATCGAACAAGAATTTTCATATCATTAGGAATGGCCTTTGTTTTAGCTATAATAGTAATGTCTATTCAAATATACTTTGGATATACCAATGCATATGAATCAGGAGTAGATGGTTATATGGTAAAAGTATTTGGTCTTGAAATATATGCTCTCATTAAATCTGGTGATGTATACTTAGGTACATCTATTGGAAAAAATATGGGTATATTATGT
>DPVV01000432.1 GCA_003526525.1 Lachnoclostridium phytofermentans
CCTCAAATGGTGACTAACATTGCGAAAACTCTTCATATCTCAGAAAAACAGGTTAATGTCAAGGCAACTACAGAAGAAGGACTTGGCTTTACTGGTAGCGGAGATGGAATTTCCGCTCAGGCAATTTGTTTGCTAAATACAGTTGATAACTATTCGTACGATGGTACAAATAGTGTTTCATATGTTTATGATCCTGAAGCTACAGAAACAAAAAATTGTTCTAGCTGTCAGGGATGTTGTAGAAATAAATGATAGTTTGTGTTTGTCTTATCGGAAATTTAGGTTGACAAAAGCAAAATCTTTTCATAGAATAATTACAAAATATGTGAAAAGCATTGATCGGAAAGAGTAGCTTGTTTTGAAATCACAGAGAGAGAATGTCACCGGCTGAAAGCATTCTTGAATTTCTTATAAGCGAAGTGCATCCGTGAGCTGGTTAGGCGAAGAAAGTAGCTTAACTCGGTTACAGCCGTTACCTGTTTTGAGCTCGCTATATTGCGAATTAGAGTGGAACCGCGGATTACTTCGTCTCTTAGATTAAGAGACGAAGTTTTTTTAATTCATGACAATAAAAGTTCGCGAAGCGTATTTTTATTGTAGATAAGAAAATTGTGCTGCGATTACCTATCATTTAAAAATCGCATTTCTATTGCTAAAACAGGGATGGTAGTGTTAACATAAGGAGGTAATATTATGGGATTCTTCCGTTATGTAAAAGAAGAAATGAAAGTAATACGAGAGAGAGATGCTGCAATAAAGTCAAATTGGGAAGTTTTTCTTTACCCAACCTTTAAAGCATTGTTAAGACACCGTGTTGCTCATTGGTTATATACAAGAAAGCATTATTTCCTAGCAAGATGGTATTCACAACGTACCGTTAGGAAGACTGGGATAGAGATTCATCCTGGTGCTACGATAGGAAAGGGATTATTCATTGATCACGGACATGGCGTAGTAATTGGTGAGACAGCAATTGTAGGTGATAATGTTACTCTTTATCAAGGGGTAACACTTGGAGGAACTGGAAAGGAACAAGGGAAACGTCATCCAACGATTGGAGATAATGTAATGATAAGTGCTGGAGCGAAGGTACTTGGTTCTTTTACGGTTGGTGAAAATTCGAAAATAGGTGCAGGGTCTGTGGTATTGTCAGAGGTACCTCCGAATTCCACAGTTGTTGGTGTTCCAGGCCGTGTTGTGAAACGGAATAATAAAAAGGTACCACGTGAAGAGATGGATCAAGTACATTTACCAGATCCAGTTCGCAATGATTGTGAGCTCTTGCAAAAAGAAAATGAACGTCTTTGTAATGAACTAAGAGAGATGAAGCAAAGAATAGAAGTACTAGAACAAAATCATTAAAAAAATGGCAATACTAATTTATATACAAAAAATAAGAAGGAGAAAAGTATGAAGATATACAATACACTAACAAAATCCAAAGAAGAATTCATACCCTTACAGGCAGGGAAGGTTAGCATGTATGTATGCGGCCCTACTGTATATAATTATATTCACATTGGAAATGCAAGACCAGTAGTCGTATTCGATACGGTAAGACGATATCTAGAATATAAAGGATTCGATGTTAATTTCGTATCCAATTTTACTGATGTTGATGATAAAATAATTAAAAAAGCAAACGAAGAAGGGGTTACTGCACACGAAATCTCAGAACGTTATATCAAGGAATACTTAAAAGATACAGATGCTCTTAATGTATTGCCGGTAACAACCAGACCAAAGGCAACCGAAGAAATTGATGGCATGATTGACATGATAGAAGAACTCATAGAGAAAGGTCATGCTTATGAAAAAAGTGGATCCGTTTACTTTAAGACCAGAAGTTTTAAGCAATATGGTAAGTTATCAAAGAAAAATATAGACGATCTAGAGGCTGGAGCTCGAATTGCAGTTGCCGATCAAAAAGATGATCCAATGGATTTCGTTCTTTGGAAACCAAAGAAAGCTGGCGAACCTGCTTGGAGTGCGCCTTGGTGTGATGGTAGACCAGGCTGGCATATTGAATGTTCTGTTATGAGTAAAAAATACCTTGGAGATCAGATTGATATTCATGCAGGCGGTGAAGACTTAATTTTTCCACATCATGAGAATGAAATTGCCCAAACTGAAAGCTGCACCGGAAAAGAATTCGCAAAGTATTGGATGCATAATGGTTTCTTAAATGTTGATAATAAGAAGATGTCAAAATCCGAAGGAAATTTCTTTACCGTACGTGAAATCTTTGCAGAATATGCTCCAGCTGTACTTCGTTTCTTCCTATTAAGCGTACATTATCGAAGTCCGATTAATTTTAGCCGTGATATTATAGAAGCATCAAAAAATGGTTTAGAGCGTATCCAAACCGCCGTAGAACAACTTCGTTTCTTAGCGAAAGTAAAAACTGAGAAAGGTGAGTTATCGACTGCATTAACAGAGTCAGAAATCACTCTTTTAAAGGAATTTGATGCTCTTACTACAAAGTTTGAAGACACAATGGATGATGACTTTAATACCGCAGATGCTATAAGTGCGATCTTTGAAATGGTAAAATTATCAAACACGTATGTAACAGCAGATAGCAGTGCAGAAATGATTCAAAAAGTTCTTTTGAGTATCACAGCACTTTGTGATATACTTGGATTGGAAACAGAGAAAAAAGTAGAAATTCTGGACGAAGAAATCGAACAACTCATTGCAGATAGACAAAATGCCAGAAAAGCAAAAGACTTTGCGAAATCAGATGAGATTAGAAATCTTCTCCTTAAAAAGGGAATTATCTTGGAAGATACCAGAGAAGGAGTAAAATGGAAGAGAGCTTAATCGCTAGGGTACGTGAAACCTTTGCACTCCCACAGACTGATATTAAAACCTATTCTCCACTCACCCTAGCATATATTGGGGATGGCATCTATGATTTAATCATTCGTACGATGCTAGTGGAGAAGGGAAATTCACAGGTAAATAAACTGCATCATAAAGCGAGTAGCTTAGTTAAAGCAACCGCGCAGAAGGAAATCCTCCATGCTATACAAGATATATTAACCGAGGAGGAACTTGGTGTATTCAAACGGGGAAGAAATGCGAAGTCTGTTACAACGGCAAAGAATGCATCCGTGACTGATTATCGAATAGCAACCGGATTTGAAGCTATGATAGGTTACCTGTATTTGACAGAGCAGCTGGAGCGAATTCTCTATTTGGTTAAGGAAGGTTTAACTAAAACCGGATTACTTGTTTGAAGATGCGAAAATCTAAGTAATAGCTGTCGTTTGTAATGACACATAGTAGTATCATGTTTTACAGTTTGAAAAAAATGTTTCATATTATAATGTAAGTGTGAAGAGAATGTCTAAGGTGCCAAAAGACGCCGCCTAAAAAATTCTAAACTTCACACGGTATTTGTGCCTGAGTAATCCTCGGGACATATATCCGGCTTACTAAGAAGGTATGTTAGAAGGTGTGAGGAATTACGATTCACACTTTATTTATGGAGGTTAAATGAGATACGAGGAATTAACAATGGTAGGTAGAAATGCTGTATTAGAAGCATTTCGTGCGGGAAAGACAATAGACCGATTATTTATTTTAGATGGCTGTCAGGATGGTCCGATTAAATCAATATTAAGAGAAGCAAAGAAGTCGGATACCATCATTACGTTCGTTAAGAAGGAACGTCTTGATCAGATGTCTGAAGAAGGGAAACATCAAGGTGTTATTGCTTACGCAGCTGCCTATGAATATGCGGAAGTTGATGATATCTTAGAAGCTGCAAAAGCGAAGGGTGAAGCTCCATTCTTAATTATTTTAGATGGAATTGAAGACCCTCATAACTTAGGTGCAATGCTTCGAACAGCAAACCAAGCGGGAGCACATGGTATAATTATTCCTAAGCGCCGAGCAGTAGGACTTACAGCTACGGTAGCTAAGGTAAGTGCAGGAGCAATCAATTATACACCAGTAGCTAAGGTCACCAATATTGTAGCAACCATGGAAGAATTAAAAGAAAAAGGCCTATGGTTTGTATGTGCTGATATGAGTGGTGAAGTGATGTACCGTCAGAATCTAACAGGACCAATCGGCTTAGTAATTGGTAGTGAAGGCGAGGGAGTTTCTCGTCTTGTAAAGGAAAAATGTGATTTTGTAACCAAGATTCCTATGGTAGGAGACATTGATTCTCTTAATGCATCTGTTGCTATGGGTGTATTAACTTATGAAATTGTTCGACAGAGAAGTTTTGCGAAATAATAAAGCAAATTTATGTAATAGAAAATTGATAATATGAAATAAAAGAAAACCGCCGATCTATTTATAGAGGCGGTTTCCTAAACTGTGGATTTTCTATTTTAATTAAAGAAACGTTGATAGAGTTTAGAAGAACTAAATTGAAAACTTCGATAGATTTGTAGTAGAATTAAATAAAAGTGAATTTTGATGGATTTTAAATGGTTCGTTAGACTCGTATGAATGTGGATAGTTCCTATGAAAAGTGGATAGAAGTAATAAAATAGATAGTAAGAGTGGATAAAGATAATGTAAGAACGACGTAGATGTGAATAATTTACCACAAGGAGGGTGAGCAATGTCCAAGAAGCAGTATGAGATGATTAGTGATGAAGAAATCATTTCACTTATTCGCGGGGATGACCGCCTAGCGATGGATTATTTAATCGACAAATACAAGAATCTAGTGCGTAAAAAAGCAAAAGCCTTGTATTTGATTGGAGGAGATAGGGAAGATCTAATCCAGGAGGGAATGATAGGTTTATACAAAGCCATTCGTGACTATCAAAAGGAGAAGGAGGCTTCCTTTCATACCTTTGCTGATTTATGTGTATCCAGACAAATGTATACCGCAATCAAGAACTCAAATACGAAAAAAAATCAGCCACTAAATAACTATATCTCAATTGATAGTTCGAATTACAATGATGATGTAGAGGGCGCCGATTCTATCTCATATGTGGCTCATTTGGCTCATGCTAGGAACATGAATCCAGAGGAGATGCTAATTGATAGAGAGAATACATCCTGGCTGGAAACGAAGCTGATGGAATCGTTAAGTTCTTTTGAAAAGAAGATACTGACCCTATATCTAAATGATTATAGCTACAGTAAGATTGCACAGATGTTAAAGAAAGAACCAAAGGCAATTGATAATGGTTTGCAGCGTATCAAACGTAAGCTTAATACCGCACTAAAAGACCTGCAAGGATAAGGTGAAAGGAATAAATTGACAATCAACAAATTTTGGATAATATTAAAACAATTTATACAATTTAGTCAAATTATTTCATTTATCTGTTGCATTTTCTTTATAAATATGGTATCATACAAGTCGGACGTATTAATAAACGTTAAGCTGTTATGGCTCAGTCGGTAGAGCGTCACCTTGGTAAGGTGGAGGTCACGGGTTCGATTCCCGTTAACAGCTTGTTAAAACCCTTGAATTTCAAGGGTTATTTTTTTTGTGTTGCATTTCATGTTGCATAATATTTTCAAAATGGTTATTTGTTAAATCTGTAAATCGTTTTTATAGTAATCAATAGCACCTCTGTAAATTGCTTTAAGCACTTTGTCTGAGCCACATCCACCGCGGGCCATAATATATTGGTCTGGTATTCCTATAGCGTGCATTATGGAAGCAGAACAATGTCTCAAGACATGAAATCTAAAATGTTTTATCTTTAATTTATCAAGTATAGGGAAAAATCTGCGCGTGATTACATGGGGCGATAATAATACTACTTTACCTTCTTTTGGTAGCATGACTATAACGAACTCTGGCGTAGCAATGAAGAAAAACAGTGCCCAAAAGTGGAATTTATGAAAGCGCTGTACAAACTTAAAGAAAAATTACCAGATGGGAAAATTTATATGTGCTGTACGCAAGAACATATTGCTAATCATATAAAAAAGAACTTTAAATTCATTAAAGAGTTAAAGCTTATGATAAAGATTTAAAGAAATTAAAGAAAAAATACAGAACAAAAAATGTAAAGAATGTACTCTTAAAAAAACAGAAGTAATCTCCTTTTATGCGTTGATGTTCACTAAGAAGAATCTACCAACTAACAATTTTAGTTGGTAGATTTTTTATGCGGAAAATTAATATTAAGCCATTTATAAGAGAGGTGTGTTACAT
>DPVV01000412.1 GCA_003526525.1 Lachnoclostridium phytofermentans
AGTAAATATCAACAATATCTATATCATAATAAAATCATTCAACCATTTAAACAAGTATTCCGTGAATATTATCCTGTAACTGAGGATGAACGAAATGCAGGGAATGTATCCCGAAGGTATGCAGGAAATCAAGTACAGCCTAAAAAAACTATGGCGCTCTTGAAAACATGCGGTTGGACGTCGGACTACGAGGAAGGGCTGCAACGTGTCTGGCATAAAGAAAACTTGATTGCTCGTATGTACGCATTAGCCGACTGGTTCTCTCCGGCTGATATTGAAGCGCCAACATTGGAAACGATTCAGTTTTTCAGTCGTGACAAATATGAATTGGTATCGTTCGCTGATATTCCTCCTGTGATTTTCTCAGAAACTATGCGAGATATTGATTTAGCTGTCAGTGTTGCTCACGCAGGCGGAGTTGATCCCGAAGCCAGTCAATCTACCGTTGAAATGCGTATCGCTATCGCTCGTGAACTGCTCTCTATGCTGTCGGTCAATAATGTTAACTTCCTGACTGCTCACGCTCAGATTAAAGGTAGTTTGGGTGAATATTCCGTGCATATGGGATCGGGCGTAATCCATAAATCCGGCACAGGCATGATTGCCGTGCTGCCTGTTCATTCACAAGCCAGAGGCCGCATTTTCATTCCATTTGCCGATGATGACCCAAAAACCGCTGAGATACTTTCAAAAATTCTGCTCTTTGCGGATGACAAGAAGATAAAAGACCCCAGTATTTTAGGGCAAATAAAGTAATTGTAAAGGGAAATACACCAATCGCAGTTTCCAAAGTGCCGTGGGTGCTGGCGCCGACAAGCCGCGATGGCAGCGATACGGTATTCCAAATAAAAATGAATTTCATTATATCCATATAGCAGATACTTATGAACGTGCAGAAGAAATAGGAAATGAAGCTCTCAATGATCTTGCAGACCTATCATAAGGATACTGAAAAGAAACAAAAGCAGCTGCTGAAGAATAACTATCAGCGGCTGCTCTTGTTGTGGATACTCTTTGATTACTTTTGATTAATCCTAAAACCCAACTCAAATATCCGTACATAATGTGGTGAGAATTAATGTTAAAATGCTGAATCCTTAGTTATTTATTTCCCTAAAATCATTTACCGCCAGTACCTCCCCTGTTCTAGAATCCATTCTTACCAGCAAATCCTGATATCTAGAATCGGTGCTTGGATATAATGCAAACTCCCAGGACTTTCCGCTGCATCCTAATACTACTTTAGGATTATCATACTGATAAATACTTTCCTCACCTAATTCGGCTATTACTATATCAAAAGCTTCGTTGATATCAATATTTCAATTCTCCGTGTTAAGGATATAAGAACCCCCTCCTAATTGTTTTTTAGTACCATATGATGACCTGAAACTTATAATACTATTATCACTCATATCAAAACGAACTTGAGCATCAGCATCTATTTCTTTTGAGACATTTTCCTCATAATAGAAATAAGATATTTTCCCCTTTCTATCCTTTATCTGCTCTTTTCCAATAAATCCGACATTTATATAATTCAAATGCATGGTATCTCTCCATTCATTAACTCTTTGCGTTGCAAATGGTAGACCTGACTTTCAATATATTTAGACATATCAGAAGTAGAAAAGATTTTTTACTCATCATATGCGTCATTCCTTTCCTGAAACACGAAACCTTGCAAAATTGATAATAGCTTCCTGTCATCTTGATTACCTTGGGCAAAGAACCCGTTACAAGCCAACCTTTTTCTTATCTTTATTTCACGAACAAACTTGAAGAATAAAAAATATCCTTAATTACATTGTCTAAATTATCATTATTCTCTTTTGAGTTCGCTTTTGCAATTAGCTCAACCAACATTTCTGATAATGCACCAAAGAGTTTTGGGCTGGAACCAACTTCACTATTTGCTGCAACTGTAAAATTTAGTATCCCTCCTTGAATTTTATCGTTTTCGCTAAGATATGTTTTGATGTTCTTTTTCGTGTAACTTAGATATTCTTCTGTTAGCCCCATAAAGGCTTTTTCATCGTACTCAAGGATTGTATCTTTATACTCCGCCTCATTTTCAATTGTATAATTAAATATGATTTTTAAATTATCAGAATCAGATGATGGAAAATACTCCATCCCCAAAAGGCCATAATAACTGGCGTTTCTGTGCAAAAATACCTCTAATGCAGCTTTGGTGTTCGTACCCGATCTATCACATTGTACTTGAATATTCTCTTTATTACTCAAGCTATTAGTGATATTTATTGAGGGCATCTCACCAATCCAATATTTTATTTTCCCATTTTTTAAGTCAATTGTATTAATCAATTTACACCTCCTACTTGCCGATTCCCCAAAAATTTAGCATAAACTTAATATGCAAACGCAGCTTCAAACGCTTTCCTTATCATTTCGATTGCCGCATCATATTGCTTGGATTCCAATACTTATCCTGCTGGATAAACCTTCCGTACCTGGTTCATAATACCTTACTCTCAAATAAACCAATTCAGCTTCGATATCATGACTTTCTCCTGCAAATCCCCATGGACTATTGGTTAACCTAGCATTCTTACCTACCGGTGATAATGACTCACCAAATGGTGCAAAGCGGTTATTATCAATAATACCAGCATTCATTTTAGTGATTGCAAATTGTTTAACTATAAAAATGACTATTCACTGTTTTTTCCAAACTTGTTTTTTCTTTCTATCCAAACAGCCCTGACCAACAGAATTTCATTGTTTGACAGGGTTTGTTTTTCTCAGCCCTTGAAACTAATAGATATTCTACAGTTTTTTGAATTATCAGTTGAGCCGTAACTTCGGGGACGAGGATAAAATTTAGAACAAACGAGTACAACCGCCGCCCTCACGGATGGCGGTTGCGTATTGGTATGTGGCTATTATTCTGGATATAGATTCCGGCACATAATCTTTCCTGCCACGAAGGTTGATTATTCCTATCTGCTAATTTCATTATTTGCATCATGTAAACACCTTCATTATCAGGATTTATGGTATCCGTGTTGTAATCAATTACGAAAAGCAGATAGTCATCTTTATCAGTGCTTATTGTGACGGAAAAGCGGATCATTAGGGATTTTTTATCTGATCTTATTTTTAACGCTCACTGTTTCCTCGCTAATAAAATCAGGATTGCTATATGTCACACCACCTGTTGTTTCCACCAAAGCAATAAGTCAAGGTATAGGTTCATTCTCAGCAACATTGGAATAGAGTATAGCCATAATAAATTGACAGGTTACTCTTTTTTCATCACTTCCAATGATACAATATCTCATGAGCAGAAATTTTAATAACACAATCGTCACAATATCCACCATTTTCATCTATTAATGCAGCCTCAATGATTACCGTTTCATACCCATAATAAAATCTAATAGTTTCAATATTGTAGCGATGAGTCGTAATAAACTCCAAGAATTCTACATCGTAATACCTCGTTCCTTCAACAATTAAACCATTTCTTTTTCTGACCTCTGCAACCATATCTGAATCATCGACGCCAAAGAACATTACATCACATGAGCGGAATTCCTCACTATCATCATAATGCAGGTCATTATAATGTAGTATCAATACTTTTTCCCTCCATTCAATATTCTGTATTCTTTGATCATGCATCGAATCTAAAACTGGTAATTTCTTTAAATTATATTTTTGTTCCATTTATTAAAAACCCTCTCTAAGATACTCTAATTTATATCCAAACACCAACCATTATTATGC
>DPVV01000433.1:0-1134 GCA_003526525.1 Lachnoclostridium phytofermentans
TGAGGGAATCTATATGACTACAACCAAAGATCCATTTGGAAAGTGGAGTGAGCCTGTGAACATCAGGCCAGGTGCAGGCTGGATCGATCCATGTCCATTCTGGGATGAAGATGGAAAAGCGTATCTTGTTGCAGGTGTGGCAAAGAGCCGTATTGGGTATAAGAGTGTCCTTCATATGGTGGAGATGCAACCAGATGGTATGGGACTTATCGGGGATGAAGTTAGAATCTTTGATGGTGATACCAATGGGAATGTGACAGCAGAAGGTCCTAAGATGCATAAGAAGAATGGATGGTATTATATCTTTGCACCAGCAGGTGGTGTAAAGACAGGCTGGCAGTTAGTGCTTCGTTCTAAGAATGTATTTGGCCCTTACGAGCACAAGGTTGTGATGAGACAAGGAGATACTCTTGTTAACGGACCTCATCAAGGTGCTTGGGTTGATACTGTTACAGGGGAAGACTGGTTTTTACATTTTCAAGATGTATATGCAGCAGGAAGAATTGTTCATCTTCAGCCAATGCATTGGGAAAATGAATGGCCAATTATAGGCGTGAATAAAGCGGGAAATGATTACGGCGAACCAGTGATGGAATATAAGAAGCCTGACATTGGTAAGTCAGAGGAAGAACTTAAGAATAATCCATTATATCCAGTATGCGAGCCAGATACTACAGATGAATTTGAAGGAAATAGACTTGGATTACAGTGGCAGTGGAATGCGAATCCAGACGTTGGTTGGTATGAATTAGGTAATTCAAAAATCAAATTGAATGCAGTACCTTCTGTACCACAACGTCCTATCAGTGATTATCGTAACCTTCTTCTACAAAAGTGGCCAGCACCTGAATTTTCTTGTATCACTAAAATGAGTTTTTCGGGATTACAGGATGGAGATACAGCAGGAATTGTATCCTTAGGTATGGAATATAGTGCTATGGCAATCAGTAAAAAGAATGGTTCTTATTCACTGGAGAAGATTACAGGAATCCAAAACTTTGATTGTGATGTTTCCTATGCAGATCAGAATAGAGTAAGGATTCCGTTAGCAGAAGGTGATTTTAAAGATAGTGAAAAAACAGTATTCTTTAAATATGAAGTGAAGTGTGTAGGACATGTAGATAATATGGAAAT
>DPVV01000433.1:1214-2047 GCA_003526525.1 Lachnoclostridium phytofermentans
CAATATGGAAATGGATATTCAAGTAAAGCATGTTCCAAAGGAAACAATTACAATGTCTTATAGTCTTGATGGAGAAGAGTATAAGGAAGCATTTACGATTAATGCCAAAGCGGGAAGATGGGTAGGCGTTAAAAATGGTGTCTTCTGTAACCATGATACTACGGTAAATGGTGGAGGTTATGCAGAAGTAGACTACGTTAGATATGAGTAAGTATTAGGAATGTAGGGACAAAATTCTTTTATTACTATATCCTTGTATGATGAACTTATATAAATAAGAATATGGAGATTGTACGCAGAATGCACATCCTTATATTCATATGGAAGAGAGACTTTGGTAGTAGTGCAAAGTCTCTTTTTTGGTACAAAGTAAAAGAAACCCCATACTCTGTTATCCTTGTTGCATCTCTTTAGTAATATGTGCTATTGTAGATATTGAGAGTTAAAGGGAAAAAGTGTATAGTTACTGATATAGAGACATATTATAGCAGGTAAATAGCTTATTTTGGGCTTGCTGGATAAACGTTTTACATGTTTTATGATTATAAATGCGAGAGGAGAAGTTGCATGTTAGCGCATATTGGAATTTATACAAAAGACTTGGAACGCTTGCGAGCATTTTATGAGATCTACTTTGGTATGACAAGTAATGAGAAATACCAAAGCAAACGAAATCAAGGATTTGAGAGTTACTTTCTATCCTGTGGAGATGGTACGAAACTTGAGTTAATGACTTTGACGTCGTTAGCAGAATCGAATGCTTCACCTGCAGTTGGTCTAAATCACATAGCATTTTCTGTTGGAAATCGTAAGAAAGTGGATGAACTTGTCAT
>DPVV01000433.1:2127-3329 GCA_003526525.1 Lachnoclostridium phytofermentans
AGATTAAGAGAAGATGGTTATTCTATTGTGTCGGAACAAAGAGTGACTGGAGATAATTATTATGAGGCAGTTGTGAAGGACCCAGATGGAAATCTGATAGAAATTACAGAATAGATATGTGTTAATATAAGATAATAGGAATATGATTTTTCGCATTATATTCAATAGTTCCTTAAAAGAGGAAAGACTTTACATAAAATAAAAAGGAGAAAAGCAGGTATTTAAATCTGCTAGGAGATGAATATGGATATCATTAATTTAAGAGAAGTTATGAAAGGGTATACAGCACTGGAGGAAGATATAACATCTGATCAGCAACAAGGGTTACCACAACCATCCATGGATAAGGCCTATATTAGTGCAAAGTCAATTACTTTACCGAAAGATTTTGAAGATGTGGTAATTAATAATAGCTTTTTTGATATTATGAACCAAAGAACTAGTAGAAGAACTTATAATAATAAATCGTTAACGTTAAAAGAACTATCTTTTTTACTTTGGACAACGCAAGGTGTTAAAAACATCGTAGGCAAAAAAAACAAAGCAACAATTCGAACTGTTCCATCCGCTGGAGCAAGACATCCCTTTGAAACATATCTCTTTGTAAATAATGTTGAGGGACTGGAACCAGGAAGATACCATTATGTAGCAACTGAGCATAGATTAGAATTCTTAGGTTCTCTTGAAAATCAGATGGATAGAGTATCAGAGGCATGCTGTGGACAAACCTTTGTTGGAACCTGTGCAGTAACTTTTGTTTGGACAGCAATTCCATATCGTACTGAATGGCGTTATACAAACAAGGCTCAAAAATATAGCTTAATTGATCTAGGACATGTGGGTCAAAATTTATACTTGGCATGTGAAGCGATTGGTTGCGGAACCTGTGGTATCGGTGCATATGATCAAGCACTTGCAGATGCTTTGTTAGGCTTAGATACAGAACCTTCCAACGAAAAGGAAAATGAATTTGTTGTTTATATGGGTTCTGTTGGAAAATATGATGAGAAAGAACAATAGTTGTAAAAGATAGATTTTAAAGTATTATAAATTAAGGTAGAATAAAGATTGATTAAAATGAGCCGATAACTGTGATTGTATTCACAAGTTATCGGCTCTGCATTTTTGAGTCTATAACATCTTCAAAAAAATATGTGTATAGTTCGTTACCCATAGTGTGTTGGTAACCGTCAAATAAGTTC
>DPVV01000613.1:0-1340 GCA_003526525.1 Lachnoclostridium phytofermentans
TATGTGCAAAGAACAAGACTGCATGCCGGATATATTTACTATGAGGTCTTTTGCTGCGATCGACCCAGAGGAGGAAAAAAGTGGCCTTAAATTGGCGGAAAGCAATGAAACATTTTATATGGCGGTAAGTGGAGATGAGAATTATCTGACGCATTCTTTAAAAGAAATCCGTAACTTTATGGAACAAAAAGGGATAGGAAATATTCCGATTATGCTAGATGAATGGAGCAACAATATCTGGCAACGAGATTTGTGTAATGATACCAGCTATAAATCAGCTTATATTTTTAAAAGCATTATGGAAAATCATGATAGCTATTATGGTATGGGATATTACAATGTGAGTGACCAGTTGGATGAAATTGCTCCCGCTGCGGAAATTTTTCATGGAGGCTTCGGGCTGTTTACGCAAAACGGAATTCCAAAAAGTGCATACCGTGCAATGGAGCTCTTGAATAAAGCAGGTGATAAGCTAATAGCAAAAGGTGACGGATATTTTATAACAGCGTCGGAGGATGAGGTGCAGATATTTCTACATAACTATTGCCACTATGATATGTTATATCGGTACCGGAACACTACGAATCTTACGAAAACGGAGCGTTATAGAGTTTTTAATGAAAAACAGCCTCAGTCCTATCATATTCAGATGGAAGGCTTCCGATCAGGAAGGCATATTGTAAGGCGTTACGGGATTGGCCCTAAGGGCGGCAGTACCTATGATGCTTGGTTGGAAATGGGGGCGCCTGAATCTATGACGAAAGAAGAAGAGAATCGGCTATATCAGCTTTCCTATCCGATTTACCGGACTGATACGCTAGAAACCGACAGTATTTTAAGAATTAAGGCATGGCTTTTACCTCATGAGGTACAGCTTATTACCATATCAATCTAAATAGAAGAACCTGATCCGTTTATTCGGTATCAGGTTCTTGTCATTTATATACCTCTTTTTTGCTGTCCCATCAATCGAAAAAATTAAGATTTGCAAACCAGATAATATCAGACTACTAAATGAGTTATAATTGTGTATTATTAATAAATGAATTTCTATATAATAAAGCTATAATAGGTTATTATACACAAATGAAGAGATGAATATAACAATAACATAATACATATTACACAATAAATGAGGAGGAATTGTCATGTCTGAAAAAGCATCGAACCGTAATCAGAATAGCTATGTTGAAAAAATAAGCACTTTTGAAAAAGTTGCTTATGGCGGAGGGGATCTTGCCAGCAATTTTGTACTAGTACTAACTAGTACCTTTGTTATCTTTTTTTACACGGATGCATTAGGGTTAAGTGCGGGTATAATTGGCGCTATCATGCTATTT
>DPVV01000613.1:1373-11135 GCA_003526525.1 Lachnoclostridium phytofermentans
AATTACCGACATAATTATGGGTTATGTAATGGATAAGACCCGCTCTAAGCACGGCAAGGCTAGACCTTGGTTGTTATGGCTTGCAATACCAATCGGAATATCAACCATATTGGTATTTCTGGTACCTAACCTTGGCGATGTCGGGAAATACATTTATATTGCAATTACCTATAATTTAGTCACTACCTTCCTTTATACGATGATTAATATTCCATACGGTGCCATGACATCCCTTATGAGTAGAGATCAGAACCAACGAATGATTATTAACATTTTCCGTATGTTTATGGCACAGGTTGGCGCGCTGGTTATCAATGCCTGTACTTTGCCATTAGTAAATGCAATGGGGGGAAGTGCACACCAGAAAAGCTGGGTAATTGTTTCAATTATTTATGGGGTGATTGCAACGGCACTATTCCTACTCTGCTTTGCTAAAACAAAAGAAAGAGTTGCTATTCAGAACGATAAAAGTAAAAAATTAAGCTTTGGCACATCCTTTAAGCTGATCTTAAAAAACAATTACTGGCTGCTATTAGTTGGCATATGGGTGAGCATGGTGCTCGGTATGTCGATGAGTATGAGCGTTGGAACTTATTATGCAAAATATATTCTAGGCAATGAAAATTATGCTGGTTTCCTCGGGGCACTCGGCATCGTCCCAATACTTATCATCATACCTCTTACCGCACCCCTAAACAAAAAATATGGAAAACGCAATGTAGCGCTGGTAGGAAGCTTTATCAGTATTTTGGGACAGTCGCTTATGTTGATCAACCCAGGTTCAGCAACTTGGCTCATGGTATGTACGGTTATTAAAGGGGTTGGTTCAGCAACACTTTCAGGCACGATGTTTGCCATGATTGCAGATACCATTGAATATGGACATTGGAAAACTGGAACACGTGTGGAAGGTATGCTTTATTCCAGTACTACCTTTGGTGCAAAGGTGGGTGCAGGGGTAGGCGGCGCGGTGGCGTTGGCAATTATCGGGGCAGCTGGTTACAATGGCTTTGCGGCGGTTCAAACTCCAAGTGCGGTGAAAGCGATAAAGGTGCTCTATTTGGTTGTACCTATACCATTTATGCTAATCATTCCAATCCTTTATGGGCTTTATAAATTGGATAAGATCTATCCAAAAGTTATAGAAGAGCTACGCCAGCGTGAAGAAGGTCAACAGAAGGCGATGTAAGCTTCGGAAGGTGATTTAAGCCTTAGAAGGTGATTTAAGCCATAGAAAGTATGTACAGATGTGAAGTTAGGTTTAAAAGAAAATTTTTGAGCTAGATATTTAATGCTGCATAATCATTGACTAATTAAGATGTGCAAATAATGTCGCAGGAATGGGGGAAAACATGGAAAATAGAAAGTATACGATAGAAGCACTGGATGCCATAAAACGAAGAGAATACTGGATAAAAGAGCAGGATCTGGATATTCTAGTGAAGCCTATTCCAGAGACAGACGAAGCAGGAGCAATGGATCCGCGTTTTTATGAAAGCGTAGCACCTATGATGAAAGGTTTCAAAGGGGCATTGGTCAAACTCGTAATGAAAGTGGGTTCGAAATCTGGAGGTAATATACAAAAGGGTGCAAAACAGATGCGTCGTATGATGAACGGGATAAAAAGCGTTCCGATTATTGACACCGTAAATGTCAGGGAAGAGACTATACGGTATGACTCTGTCAGTGTGTCAATTCGAATCTATACACCTAAGGAAAAAAAGGAAGGTTTGGCTCCTGTGTTTTATTATATCCATGGAGGCGGGTTTGTGGCTGGTAGCATGGATGTAGTGGATGAAATGTGCAAACTAGTGGTAGAAAAAACAGGGTGCGTGGCAGTACAGCCGGAATATCGGTTGGCACCTGAGAATCCGTATCCGAACGGATTTGACGATTGCTACAATGTCTTAAAGTGGATTTATACTCATGCGGAGGAATTCGGAGGAGACCACGAAAAAATCTGTATCAGCGGAGACAGCGCGGGAGGAAATCTCGCCACCGTATGTGCCATGAAGGATAGGGACGAAGGCACCCATATGGTGAAAGTACAGGCACTTCTTTATCCAACTGTCGATGCTGCCCACATGGAAGAAAACATGAAGAAAAATAAAGAGATCTATGAGATCTCAGAAAAATACAGTACTGTACTGAACGGGATGCTTGACATGATGGGAAGTTCGCTTAGCAAACCGACGCTAGGGGAATATCTGGGTGTACCCGATGATACAATCCCTTATGTCAGCCCTTCTTTGGGAAATCTTAAAGGTATGCCACCTACCCTGATACTTCTTGGAGAATATGATTTTCTTAGAGTCGAAGATGATATATTTGCAGGTAAGTTGAAAAAGGCTGGTACAGAAGTAAAGCTTATACGTTATAAAGGGCTTTCTCATGGATTTGCAGACCAAGTAGGCGTTATGCCACAGGCAGAAGATGCATTACAGGAAATAGGAAGCTTTATGATGGAACACCTTTCATAATATTAGTAATCTCTCGATTATAAATAGAGGATTAAAGTTAGGAAAATTATCTTGATTAACAGTGTTTTAAACACAAATTTTTGTGCCCTATTATCCTGGCACAAATTTTAGAGCGTAAAAAGTATACGCAGGAATGGAGGTCAAAATGGAAAGAACAAACAAACAGACTATGAAAAGATATGAAGAGGAAGCAAAGAAGCTTCTGAAGGAAATGACATTAGAAGAGAAGGCAGGGCTTTTAAGCGGAAGCAACTTCTGGGAAACAAAGGGAGTAGAACGTCTTGGAGTGGAAAAGGCCATGGTAACGGATGGACCTCACGGACTTAGGAAGCAAGCAGGAAGCAGTGATCATCTGGGAATTAATAAGAGTGTTCCAGCGACCTGTTTTCCGACTGCGGCTACCACAGCCTGCAGCTTTGATACGGAACTGTTAGAGAGAATGGGAGAAGCCTTAGGAGAAGAGTGCCTTCAGGAAAATGTATCGGTACTTTTGGGACCTGGTGTTAATATCAAAAGAAGTCCTTTATGTGGTCGTAACTTTGAATATTTTTCGGAAGATCCTTATCTTACCGGAGAGATGGCGTCTGCTCTTATTAACGGCATTCAAAGCAAGGGTGTTGGAACCAGTATGAAGCACTTTGCTGCGAATAATCAGGAAGCCAGACGAATGGTTATCAGCTCCGTTATTGATGAACGTGCCTTACGAGAAATTTATCTGGCAGGATTTGAAACAGCAGTTAAAAAATCTAGTCCATGGACACTAATGTGCAGCTATAACCAAATAAATGGTGAATTTTCAAGCCAGAATAAAAAGCTTCTCACAGGAATTCTTAGAGAGGAATGGGGATTTGAAGGAGCTGTCATGACAGACTGGGGTGCTGTTGTAGACCGTGTAAAGGGAGTGGAAGCAGGGCTTGATCTGGAAATGCCATACAGTGGTCCTGACAATGACCAGGCAATTGTAACGGCAGTACAAAACGGAAATCTAGATGAAGCAGTTCTTGATACGGCGGTTTTACGGATGATTTGCCTACTGCTTGCGGCAAAGGATGGAAAAAAACCAGACTTTCGATATGATGCCAAAGAACATCATAAGCTGGCGAAAGAGGTTGCCGCAGCATCCTGTGTTCTGCTGAAAAACAATGATATGTTACCTCTTGAGAAAAATAAAAAACTTGCGGTATTAGGTGAATTTGCAAAGAATCCTCGTTATCAGGGAGCAGGAAGCAGTAGAATCAATCCTCTTCAACTAGAAAATTTGTGTGATGTATTAAAAGAGCGAAATATTGATTTCACATATGCTCCTGGCTATAGTCTTGAAAATGACAATGCGGAGGAAGAAAAGATCAAAGAGGCAATATCGGTAGCCAAAGAAGCAGATGCGGTTATTGTATGTATCGGATTGCCGGATTCCTATGAAAGCGAAGGCTTTGATCGCGACCACATGCATCTACCAGAGAGCCACATTGCACTTCTTAAAGAGGCAGCAGCAGTAAATTCCAATACCATCGTGCTTTTATTCTGTGGTAGCGCTGTTGAGATGCCATGGCTTTCTGATGCAAAAGCCTTACTCTTACTTTATCTTGGAGGAGAAGCTGGTGCATCCGCAGCAGCAGACATTCTGTTTGGAGATGTAAATCCATGCGGAAGATTAGCAGAAAGTTTTCCATGCAAACTGGAAGACAATCCAAGCTTCGCTAATTTCCCAGGAGGGGATTTGACCGTAGAATACCGTGAAAGCATTTATGTAGGTTATCGCTATTATGATAAGGCAGAGGTAGACGTACTCTTTCCTTTTGGATATGGTCTTTCCTATACAACCTTTGCTTATGATAAGCTTACGCTTACAAAAGAAGGCGAATATGTAAAAGCTTCGTTATGCGTCAAAAATACGGGTAGTGTAGCAGGTGCAGAAATAGTGCAAGTTTATGTTTCTCAGAAGAATTCTTCCGTGTTCAAGCCTGTAAGGGAATTAAAAGGATTTGCTAAGGTGCATCTGAATCCGGGAGAAGAGAAAGCGGTTGAGATTTTACTTGACAAAAGAGCGTTTGCTTACTATGCGACAGAAAAATCTGACTGGGTTGTAGAAAAAGGAGAATACACGGTTGCTGCTGCAGCTTCTAGCCGCGACATTCGCCTTACGGCAGATATTACATTGGAAGGCTGCGAGTCTGGGTCTGTGGTACAGCCTATGTCTTACTGCTCTTTAAAGGCACCACTTTCCATAGAAGCAAAAGATTTTGAAATATTGTATGGAAGAGAGCTTCCAGCAGCTACCCGTGTATCCGGTGAACCATTTACTATAAATTCAACCTTAGGTGAAATTGCAAAGACACAGGTAGGAAGTGCACTGATTATGCAGATGAAACAGCAAATGGCAAGCATGACAGGTGGTGTGGAGAACTCCGACGACGGAATGGAACGGATGTTCGAACGGATGATGGGTGAAATGCCAATTCGATCATTATCCATGTTCAGCCAGGGGACCATGGGATCTGCTCAGATTCAAGGAATTCTAGATTCCATCAATCAGGAATCTTGTTAGTAGATAGGTATATAGGAGGAAGTACCCCCCTATTAGTACGCACTTAATGGCTCACAGATGAGGGCCAAGAATATTCTATCACCAGGTTTGTGTCTGCGCTGCAACTACAAACCTGGGATGCAAAAAAGCAGCGCAGAAATGAGGGAACAATGGAAAAAGTATTTCGATATGATGAAGTACCTGTGGTACAAACGAAGGCAGGAAAGATAAAAGGTTATGAATTTGACGGAGTCTTTATCTTCAAAGGAATTCCCTATGCCCAGGCAAAAAGGTTTCAAAAGCCAGAGGAAGTAAACGCTTGGGAAGGAGTCAAAGAAGCAACCTCTTATGGATTCGTATGCCCGCTTTTGTCACAGGATACCCCTACTTCGGAGTTATTAGTACCGCACCGCTACTGGCCACAGGATGAGAACTGTCAGAATCTCAATATATGGACGAATACATTAGAGAAAAAGCCAGGAAAGCCTGTTATGGTGTGGTTGCACGGAGGCGGCTATACCGCCGGTTCGTCTATTGAACAGGAAGCATATGACGGATTTTCCATGTGTGTCCATGGTGATGTAGTTGTGGTGACCATAAATCACAGGCTGAATGTCCTTGGATTTCTTGATTTATCACCTTATGGGGAAAAATATAAAAATTCCGCTAATGCGGGTCTTGCCGACCTAGTGGCGGCGCTCCAATGGATTAAGGAAAATATTGCGGAATTTGGAGGCGACCCAGAGAATGTTACGCTGTTCGGGCAATCGGGCGGTGGAATGAAGGTAACTGGATTGATGCAGATACCGGAAGCAGACGGGCTATTCCATAAGGGAATCGTCATGAGCGGTGTTTCTGATGGCAAATTGATGCCGACACTGCCTGGAGACGGAAAGGAAATTGTAAGAGCAGTTCTGAATGAACTAAACATATTAGAAAGTGAAGTGGAAAGGCTGGAAACCATTCCTTATTATGAGCTTGCTAAATCTTATAATAAAGTATGCTTTACTGTGGCGCAGAAAGGCGCTTATATGGGTGGTATGCCTATGGTAAATGATTACTATATGGGAGAACCGTTAATTACAGGATTCACGGAACATGCGAAGACGATTCCGCTAATGGTGGGATCAGTATTTGGTGAATTTTCCTTCCGCCCATTCTCATTTAATAAACAAGATTTAACTACGGAGCAGACGGATGCTATCCTTAGGGAGGAATATGGAGAGCATGCAGAGAAGGTTAAGGAGCTTTTTGTGAAAGCATATCCTGACAAGAAACCGGTAGACGTGCTGGCACTTGATAGAATATTCAGACAGCCATCCAAAGCATTGGCAAGACTCCAGGCCAAGGGAGGAAAGGCTCCTGCCTACCTTTACCATTTTACTTTGGAGTTTCCTTATCAAAACGGAAAAGTAGCATGGCATTGTTCGGATATTCCATTTGTCTTCCATAATACGAATCGGGTAGAGATATGCAATATGCCTGGAGTTTCTAATAAATTGGAGGAACAGATATTCGGAGCGGTGATGCAGTTTGCGAGAACAGGAAATCCGAACCATGAAGGACTTCCTGAATGGCCATCCATTACGCTGGAGGACGAGGCAACGATGATTTTTGACCGGAAATGTGAAGTGCGCCATAATTATGATGACGAATTAATGAAGTTCCTTGAAGAAATTCTTCCACCTTTTAATCTAGCAATGCTGCTTGCACAGGATGTACAGCACTAATTGTTGCAAAGAGAGCATATGCAGGAGTGAAAAATAATTGGAAACGGAGTAAAATTATGCAGAAAAAAGAAAGAATCGCTATTTTTTTAATCGGTATTTTAATGCTTACTGTTTTCACTTTTACGGATCTGCAGATTAGCACGGCTCTTTATACAAAAAATCTTTTTGGCCGTGTATTTGAGGTAATAGGAGAGCTACCATTTGTGTTTCTAGCGTTGTTTGGAAGTATCCTGTTTTTTAGGTTTCGGAGTAGAAAAAACATTGCTGTTAATATTGTGTTGGCCATCTTATCTATTTTACTTAGTACACTCTTTTTGTTTATGGGTGGATTTATGACCTTGAATTATCTTCGTGATAATTTAGGAAGTGTACCTACTTTTGTCGCAGTACTGCTTGCGCTTGCACTTCTTTCGGGAACGGTTCTGCTTGCGATAAAAGTACCAAAAGAATATGCACATCGGGCTGTCACGTATTCTATTATAGCAGTTGTGTATTTCGTACTGGTAATTATCATTATGAATTCGCTTAAAGCTTCTTGGGGCCGCATGCGTTTGCGTGAAATGACGGTTCCTACCATGCAGTTCACACGGTGGTTTGTAATCACGAACCGCGGAGGCTTTGACAATATTTATGCATCCTTCCCGTCAGGACATTCCATGAATTCAGCGGCCATTATTCTTTTAACTTTATTGCCTTCCTTTGTACCGGTTTTATTTGGTAAGGAAAAGCTTATGAGAGGCATATGTTATACTTGGATCCTTTTAGTTGGAACTAGCCGTGTTGTAATGGGAGCTCATTTTGCTTCCGATGTTATTGTCGGAATTATGTTGTCGTTAGCAATATTTGAAATAACACGTGTTGTTGTCTGTAAGCTGAGACATGAAGAAAAGGTATAATACAATTTCTCGCTGGTGCACAGTTACGAAATGAATATCTTTCACTGTGTACCATGCGCAACTTAAGCGCCCTGCTTTCAGGGCGTTTTTTTGATTCATGACAAGGAATATTTGGTGATTTGCTACCTTAGCTCTACCTCACCGGGAATTTCCCCATATTTCATCAGGTGTGCGCTGTCAAGTAGCGCTCTACTCATATATTTACGCCAAAGAAAAAAAGTCGAAGCCCTCGGCATCCATTTCACCGGATGAAAAATTATAGGATATTTCCTCTTTTTTATGGGAAGAATCATAGGAAATCTGTTTTTATTTTTTTCACCGTAAAATGAAAACGCAATGTTAAGTTTTATTTTTTGGAGGGATTACCATGTTTAAGGCACTTACAATAGCAGGTTCAGACACCAGCGGTGGCGCAGGGCTTCAGGCTGACCTGAAAACCTTTCAGGAGTATTCGGTATACGGGATGACGGCAGTTACAGTTATGGTTGCCCAAAACCCCAAGAATAACTGGTCACACGATATCTACCCCATTGGGCTGGATGCCATTGAAGCACAGATTGATACTGTGCTGGGCGGTATAGGCGTAAATGCCATGAAAACCGGCATGCTCCCCAGTGAACAGGTTATCCGTCTGGTTGCAAGAAAGCTAAGGGAATACGGCTGTAGCAACATTGTAATCGACCCGGTAATGGTCTGCAAGGGGACCGATGAGGTTGTGAACCCTGTGGCCGCCGATGCGATTAAGTCAGAGCTTTTGCCTCTTGCCACAGTAACAACCCCCAATATTTATGAAGCGGTACAGCTAAGCGGAATCAAACCCATTGACAGTATTGAAAAGGTCAAAGAGGCTGCAAAGATTATTCATGCCTTAGGCGCTAAAAATGTACTGATTAAGGGCGGTACAAAGCTGGGTACCGAAAACGCGGTTGACGTATTTTATGACGGTAGTGAATTTTTGCTACTTGAAACACCGGTTATCAATACCACCTATACCCATGGTGCTGGATGCACAACGGCGGCTGCTATTACCGCTAACCTTGCAAAGGGACTTAGCCCCAAAGACGCGGTTTTAAATGCCAAAGAGTTTGTTACAGCCGCGATTCAAGATGGCTTTCGGCTGAATGAATATGTTGGTGCGGTGAACCATTCTGCATTTAGGGAAAGGGCTGACTAACGGCTTGGATGTGTTCCATAAATAAAAGAAATATAAAAAAGGGCGAAAGCGGCTGCTTTCGTCCTTTTTGTGCAATGTGCAATTATACCGCATTTCCTTAGGTACCCGGTGGGTCCACGTTCTACTTTTCATTATAGTTAATTAATCTCAAAATTTCTTTCGCCTTATCGGTATGATTGGCACTCCTTTTATCTTCTATTTAACTCATCATAGAACAATACAGACCGCCAATAAACAGCATGGACGAAAGCTTTGTTATATGAGATAATACCTTAAAAAGTAAGTATTAATGTTCGATAAGTATTGAAGTTGTCAATGAATTGGAGTGAAAAAGAGATGAAGATAGATCGATTAATTGGTATCATTACTGTCCTACAAAATAATAAAAAAGTAACTGCACCTTACCTTGCTAAGAAGTTCGAAGTATCAAGGCGTACCATTAATCGAGATATCGAAGATATCTGTAAAGCAGGTATACCGATCGTTACAACGCAGGGTAATGAGGGTGGAATATCGATTATGGAAGGCTTTAAGTTAGATACTACGGTATTTACAACGGATGAATTGGAAGCTATTTTGGTTGGATTAAAATCATTTGATAGTGTCTCCACTCATTCTGCATCACATAAACTAATACACAAAATATCACCGAATAGACCTACTTTAATGTCTCTTGCGGACAGCGTATCCATTGATTTATCTTCCCATTATAAAGATAGTTTAGCTCCTAAGATTGCACAATTAAGAGTGGCGATACAACAAAAAAGAGTTGTTATGTTTCACTATTATTACAATAAAGGAGAGAACGATAAAAGGATTGAACCTTATCAAATTGTTTTTCAATGGTCTTCTTGGTACATATTTGGATTTTGCTTAATGAAGCAAGAGTTTCGGTTATATAAATTAAATCGATTATGGGATTTACAGACGACAGAGGAAGAATTTATTCCAAGAGAAA
>DPVV01000615.1 GCA_003526525.1 Lachnoclostridium phytofermentans
TATAAAATTTGTTATAAAAAATTCACACATCATACATAAATATTTGGTATAATTACAAGTACAAGTATTTCATACCTTGTCCCGATTCTAAAAAAACCATAAGGGGAGTCGCGCGTATGAAGGGAAGCATAAAGGGAGGATAACATGGAAAAAGAAAAAGAACCCGTAATGAGTATGAGCAAGGAACGAAAAATAGCTCGAAAAAAAGAAATTGAACAAATGAAGCGAAATGCTATAATTTCAAAGATTGTATCAATCTGCGTTGTCGCTGTGTTGTGTGTTGGTCTAGTATCCTATATTGGATATAGTATTCATCGTAAAGCAACCAGAGTTACACCTAACAGCAATTTCAGTGCACAATTAAATGACAAAGGGTTTATCGATGGGGTGGATGCATCCTCTTTACTTACTCTAGTGGATTATAAAACAATCAAAGCTCCATTATCTGAAATAGAATACAGTGATGAATCTGTTGCGAAAGATATTGAGAAAGCAGTAGAAGCGAAAAAGACATTAAATAAAGAAACAGATGCTGCTATTGCAAATGGTAACATTGTTAACATAGACTATGTTGGTACTGTTGACGGCAAAGAATTTGAAGGTGGCAATACAAACGAAGAAGGAACTGATTTAAAAATCGGATCTAAAACTTATGTTGAGGGTTTTGAAGAACAGTTAATCGGCCATAAGATTGGTGATGAGGTAACTGTAAAAGTAACCTTCCCAAGTGATTATAAAAATGAAGAATTAGCTGGTAAAGATGCAGAGTTTAAGGTTAAAATTAATGGAATTTATGATGTTCCTGAATTTACAGATGCCTTTGTAAAAGAAAATTTATCTGAGCAAGCATCGAATGTTGAAGATTACAAGAAATACTTAAAAGATACAAATTATGCTACTAACTTAACTAATTATATCGTGAAGTATTTAGCAGATAACACTACTGTAACAAGTTATCCAGAAAAGTATGTGAAACAATCAAAGAGCCTTCTGAAATTTAGTGAACAAAGCTACTATAACTCTATGAATCAATATTATATTGAAAATTTAGGTACACCAGCTTATAAAAGCTTTGAAGAATATACTGGCGTGTCTGAAAAGGAATACGATAAGTCCTTAATAGAGCCAGCAGAAAAACAAGTAAAAGCTGCTTTAATCTATCAGGCTATCCTTGAAAAAGAAGGTGTAACCGTAACAGAAGACGATTATATTGCTTACTTAGAAACTCAAGGTCAAACAAAAGAAGACTTTGATAATCAGGTAGAAATCTATGGTAAGAATTATAAACTTCAGGAAATGGTGAAGATAAAAGCCCTTGATATAGTAAAAGGGATGATTACCGTAGAATAATAAAAAAGGAGTGCCGCTCCATAGCTATGAATTAGCTATTTTGTGGCACTCCTATTTATATTCCTTGCAAGTATTAGTTCATGAGTTTCATAATCACTACTCCTTGTATTCCGTATTACTAGTTTCTTTCTCCTGAAATGTTAATATGTAATCAACTTCAGCTTCCTGCTTGCAAGCAGAGAATTCCATTGCACGATAAAACATCCTTTGATATTGTGCAAGCACACATTCATTATTCTTTGAGTATCTTTCATAAATAATTAACGTACGAAGTACGGGTGTACACATTTTATTCATCCTTAGTTTTTCTGCCATGTTCTCATAAAAGGTTTTTATGCAATCTGGGTCAGCCTGACAAATTATTAGTAGATATAGCCGTTCACTATCAATTCTAATCTTTTTACATAGTAGCATATTATGATAGGATTCTTCCATCCTCGCTAACAACTCTTCTGCTTTATCAAGTTCTCTTTCCTTTAGATACTTACTATACAATATCCATTCTAGATAATAATTTAGTGGCTCAGACCATACCGCAGTTTCACTAAGTTTCAGATAATCCTCGCTGATGTCTTCTAATTTTTTTCCCTCAGAAAGCCATGCATTACATTCTAATTGCTTAAAAAAAGCTTCCTTCGCTGTGTTATCTCTTCTGATAGCTAATAAATTTGCACCATCATTATTTGATCCTGGTAGTTGAAATGGAACTAAATTAAGAATAGTTACAATCATCCCATAACTGAAGAAAACAAATGATATATTTTGAAGCAGTGGTGATGAAGTTCGTTTAAAAAGTAAAACAGCAAATATCGACGCAAGAAGGGTCGCTATTCCTCCACCTGCATGATATAAAAAAGACGGAGAATCCAAAGTCCAATTAGGAGGGGGCTTCATCAAACATTGTCCACTTGTACCTGGAATCTTCCGTTTCTCAATCTTATATTTATTATCTTCTTTAACAATGCAATAAGAAAAAACACGAAACAATTGAAAACGATAAGAGGTTATGATTCCTCCAACGAAATGTCCTGCTTCGTGTATCACAATTAATAAAATTCTATCCAACCATATAAAAAGAATCGCGATTAACCAAAACTTCGAATTCACTTCCGAACGCAAAGTCCTATTTGCAATTAATCCAACGGCAATCCCTAATATTGTGCATGTAAGAAAATAAAGTATACTGTTTCTTAACTGTTTCTTATCCTTTGTATTACGACGTATGAATAACTCATTCACGTACTCTTTCGTCCACAAAGGAATTTCTTTGATGGAGCACACCCCCTTTTTTTTGGCGAATGAATCATTGAAAAATCTTTTCAACAAATCAAAGACCGTAGATAAATTGTAATTCTCATCCTATATATATACCTTTTCACTAATTAGTATGCTCTTTTTGCCACGTTCCTCACATATCCAAGTTTATTTATAACTTCGTAGCCAATTCAAATGCTAAGAATCCTACTTTCCTTCTCATCTAGTTTAACTAAATTACGATAACAGCCATCGGTGGTCCATACTTTACCGTATAACTATAATGATGTTTGGATAGTATTTCTTTAAATATATGGATTCCTTTATTATTAACTTTAATTTCATCGGATACCGGCATATAGTGATAACTAGATCCCTCATCACGTACAGCCGCAGTTGGTCCTCAACCTCCATATTTTTTAAACAAAAAGAGAGATAGAACTTTTATTCTACCTCTCTTACTACCTATATCATACCACAAAAACACTTTTTTTACAAGACTTGTAATGATTTTACAGTCGCCGTATAATGAGCTACTACAATCGAAAGGAGTGTTCTATGGATAGTAATGTTTTTGAATTAATTCTATTACAAAATAAGCAAAACGAACTGTCAACGCTTATATCCTGCAATGATAAAACGGAGCAATTTGGACTAATTTTAACGAATGAGGAAGCGGAAGAATTAATGGTATGTAGAAATGATAGCCTTAGAAAACACAAACGAGTGGAATTTAATAATAGTATCTTAGACAAACTAATCTTCGCATTTTGTGATTCGCAGTACATTAGCCAAGATAACTATCTAGAACTCTTAGAAGAGCTTCAGGATATATTCTATGAATTTAAAAATGAATCCGAAGATAAATTGACCGACGACGAATTAATTACTTTTATGAAAGAACAGTTTGAATCCGTGTGCTTTGGAGATATTGATTATCTCTCTGGTACCTGCCTTGAGAGATTTTGTACCGCCATACGAGCTGGATATGAAGGTTATAAAAAGACTGGTGGCTCTCATGAGTACGAGCATTTTTCAGAAGAAGCAAGATGGGATAAGGACCTCTATCTCGAAGTACTAAGGGAGTTGTGCTGGAGGTAATCATGTAATAAAAACCTTTCTTCCCTTTTATGAATGGAATTGTAACATTTTCCTCTCAGTACAAACTTTCGATGTGTAATGGTTATGAAAGAATAGGGTAGTTAGAAATATACTCTAACGAAAAGACAGAGTACAGATATACTCTAGCTTGTATTTTTATAAGTTTGTACCTTTCAATCCTTAGTTAAATTTGATATGCGTAAATTTTCGCGAAGAAACGGAGTTAACATGGAATATAAAATAGAAGATTTGCTTCCAGTTGTGGCAAAGCTAACCGAGAAATATACTTCAAAAGAAAGTAGCTCTGTTACGTATGAGACAGCCAGAATGCTTATGGAAGCTGTTATTTATTGCTTGAACGAAGCTGAAGCTGAAAACGATTATTCATTAGTAGAAGAAAATCAACCAAACCTTACATTGTTATATGAACGAGGGTTAACTCTCGTGATAGAAAAGACGAAAGAAGCAAAAAATCTCTATGATAGTATCATAGAAAATTTTGAAGATTACGGTTGCGTGAATTACATTGATACTATTTTAAAGGGGATGCCTGCTTTCTTCACTCGCTATGACGCCAGATTTCAACCCCAAGACCATATACTTACCTTAGACTATCCACTGATCATAGATTTTCCTAATCTTTGTGGAATTGATTTAATTTCAGCATACCTAAAAGGTATCCGCATAGAACAACACTTCTTACATTGTTTTGATCGATTTGCTATTAGAAATCTATTAGTGAATATTTTACCTGATTATCAAACCCTTTATTTTGATAACCTATCTTACCCTGTTTTACTTAATGCATTAGGTCGCTGCATTGCTAAAAAACCATTAAAATCTCTGCTTTTAAAATATAGTGACTGTGATTTGATAAAAGCTTATTTTGAAGGGGATGATGCTCGTGCTATGGAACAGAAAATAAAGCTGTTGATTCAAACGATAGTTTTACCACTGGAGGATGATATCGCACAGATTTATTTTGCTAAGGCAGCGAAAGATTATGCAGCAAGAATTCAAATTGGAATACAACATGGTACTCTTGATAGAATATTTCTTTGTAGTGTGTAACTGATAAGTGTTAAGTGGATATTATATAGGACATCGCGATTATATGTTTCCGCCATTGTATAGATTTCGCAATCATATAGTGTTTCGATATCATCTAGCGTTTCGACATCATCTAGTATTTCGACATTATATTTGTAAGTTATAGAAATTACTATTGTGTAAATCATAAAAATTATTATCTTGAAACCTAGTGCACTAATATAGCTCACCAAAAAGGAAGTGACTGTTTTAGTCCTATACTTTTTGGTGAGCTTTCTATTTAAGTAAAATATTAACCTAACATCTTCTAACTTCTTTCGTAACTATTGATATTCACAAGGGCTAATCTCACTTGTATGCATATGCATTTCAGCCTTCATAACAACCTCCAATTCCTGCACTTTTCATGCAGATAATAAGTTTGTGATAAAATGAATGCGATTAATTTGTAATTATGAAATTCACACTCTTTGATATCAATCTATTACTTTTTCTTCTTCCCCACTAAAAAACATCATGATAAAACCAACTAATAAGAACAAAGAACTGATAATAATAGCCTTTTCTTGTAGCAACTTAACACTTACATTCCCAAGAATAGCTCCTACTACAAAGAATCCTATAATTGTAAAATACAATACTCCTCTGATCGCCGCTTTCTTCTCTTTCGTATATAGAAATTCACAAATGGATTGTGTTGCAGAACGAAGATTTCCAATACACATAGTTGTAGCAATCCCATTTCCATTAATCTTTCGAAAACTTTCCAGTTGGATTGCACAAGCAAATGAAGTAATGCTATTCGCCAATAGGTTTACACTCTGAGGCATAAAGCCGACAAGAAACAATACTGCAGCCTCAAAAAGAATTGTAATTTGCCTCCAATGAATAACTTTTTTATCTTTTAGATGAAACTGTACCATATTGGCAAGTATTAGTCCTAGTGCAAACGCTATGACTGGGCAAAAATACTTCAGTGCAAGCTGCCAATTTCCTTCTGAAAGATTAACACCACATAATAAAATATTACCAGTCTGAGCATTTGCAAAGACCTTTCCACGGCATACATAAGAGTATGCATCCATAAATCCACCCGAAAGTGCTAATATTATCCCTAATTGTAATGATTCTGAAATCTGTTTCTGCTTTTGCATGCTGACCATTCCTTTAAACTTCTTACTTATGAAGATTCTATGTATCTCTCATTTTATACGATTCTATTATATCATTGTTACACCTATTAATATACCTATTACTATCGCTCTTTATTTCATATATAATAGAATAATGAAATCTCGTATGGCTGTCAATATAGGGTGATAGAATGAAGCAATAGTTCACCCTATCATAACACATAACTATTTTTAATGACAGTTCTTATTGATCGATATGTGAAAAACCAGATTTATTATTTCAGTGGAAAACTAAATCGTCAATCACAAACTTAGCAGCGTAATCAAGAATTTACCTTTACATTTTACTCGAGTTTTATAAAAAGTTTTATAAAAGACTATTGACTCTCACGTTCCGTGATAGAGTACTATGTTCTTAAAGATAATCCAGAAATGAGAAACTGCCGGCAAATATTTCTTACATTATCTTATTACAGAGTTAGGAGTGATAAATTATGAAAACAGTAAAACAAGTAGCTGAATTAACTGGAATCAGCGTAAGGACCTTGCAGTATTACGATGAAATTGATTTATTTAAACCAAGCGTTGTTACGGACGCTGGTTACAGACTATATGATGATGTGTCACTCGAAACTCTGCAACAGATTCTATTTTTTAAGGAACTGGACTTTCCATTAAAGGATATCAAGCAGATCATGGATAATCCACAATATGATAAATTTACTGCTTATAAGAAGCAAAAGGAATTAATTCGTGCCAAGAGAGATAGACTTGACCGGTTACTAACTCTATTGGAAAAGTTAGAAAAAGGAGAACAATGTATGAGTTTTGAGGAATTCGATATGAGTGACTATTTTCAAGCACTACATCAGTTTAAATCAGATCACACAGATGAAGTAGTAAAACACTGGGGTAGTATAGAAGCTTTTGACTCGATGTTAGAGAATTTTAAAGACAAAGAAAGTGAGATTGCCAAAATG
>DPVV01000308.1 GCA_003526525.1 Lachnoclostridium phytofermentans
ATGATGTTGTGCGTATCTCTTCGAAAGAGTTAAGCGAGAAGATGAATGTAACGGCATCACAGATCCGTCAGGATCTAAATAACTTTGGCGGTTTTGGTCAACAAGGATATGGTTATAATGTAGAATATCTTTATACCGAAATTGGCAAAATACTTGGTCTGGATAAGAAATATAATGTTATTATTATTGGAGCAGGTAATTTGGGTCAAGCACTTGCAAATTATACAGATTTCGAGAGAAGAGGATTTTATATCTGTGGAATTTTTGATGTGAATCCTAGATTGATAGGACTATCCATTCGCGGAATTGAAATCCGATTAGTTGATGAGCTAGAAGAATTTATGAAAAATAATACAGTCAATATAGCAGCACTTACGATACCGAAAGCAAAAGCACCACAGGTTGCGGCAGATTTAGTTCAACTTGGTGTACGTGCAATATGGAATTTCGCACCAACAGATTTAAATTTACCAAAAGATGTTATGGTTGAAAATGTTCACTTGGCAGAAAGCCTTATGAGACTGTCGTATAATTTAAAAGCGGCAGAAGAATCGGGGGAGAGTATTTGAGATTAGGAAAACGTTTTGGCGACAAGCCGGAACCAAAGACCAAGTCATTAGGTGATTTGGACGATTTAGACGATGATTTTGATCTTGAGTTTGAAAATTTGAAAGTATCAAGTTCTATAGAACCTTCAAGGACGGAACCAAGATATGTGAAAGAAAATCGTAGTAAAGTATTCTCAGAAATGAGTCTTCGCCAAACCTTTCGAAATCGAAAGATTCCAATTGTAACACTAGATGAACGCTTTATCAATTTATTCCCAGAGGAAAAGATGTCTGGGGTGCAACTAAGGTTACGGGATGAACTTGTCGAATTGATGAAAGATCAGAGCAGAGTCTTAGAAGATATCAAAGGTTTGAAACGATATAAGTCTCAACTGATGCAGGAAATTGTGGAGAACATGGAAGTGGATCATACACCGCTTGGTAAATTAAAAGGAAGAAAATTGTCCAAAAATCAAAAACTTATCGAAGATATTAATCAGAAGTTATTGATTGCAGAGGACAAACTCGAAAAATTACCAAGTGAAATAGCTGCAAAAAATGAAGAATTGATGCTAGAGAGCTTACAGCGTTGTTATAATAATATTTATGATGAAAATTTAAGAAAAAAAGCCTTAACAGATGAAATCATGGAGATGGAAGTAAAGCTACGAAATTTGAAGAAGCAAAAACTTGAAATAGAGAAAGATTATCGTGGGACTTATACATATCTCTATGAAATGCTAGGGACTGAGATGATGCGCAAAATTGATGAAGAACAAGATTTACTATAATTAATCAGAGTGGAGTTTCTTATCATGATTTTTGGTATTGGCACGGATATGATAGAAATTAACCGTGTAGTGAAAGCCTGCGAACGGAAGGCATTCTTTACGAAGATTTTTACGGAGCAGGAACAGAAGCTGCTTCTTTCGGATATTCGAAAGGCAGCTTCTAATTTTGCTGTCAAAGAAGCGGTAGTAAAAATGTTTGGAACAGGCTTTCGTGCAATTGCACCGAATGAAATTGAAGTACTTCGCGATAATCTTGGGAAACCTTATGTAAATCTATATGGAAATGCTGAACTTTTGGCGAAGGAACATAATGTCGTTAGGATTCATGTCTCTATTACAAATACGAAGGAATTAGTTAGTGCTTATGTAATAGGAGAAGTGTGAAGAGAATTTCTAAGGCGCCAAAATACGCCGCCTAAGAAATTCTAAAAATTCACACTAGAAGAATAAAAATGAAATCCATTGGAATTTCATTTTCATTCTTCCGGGTTTCACACGGATACAAGCAGGTATGTAAGTGACAGAATGGAGGTTCTTATGCGGTATGCACTAGATGCAGTGCAGATGAAAAACTTAGATAAGATGACAATCGAGCAGATTGGAATTCCAGCAATGGTTCTCATGGAGCGTGCAGCACTTTATGTGGCGGAACAAGTGAAAGAACATGCAAAACAGACCGATAAGATTATCGCGGTTTGTGGAACCGGCAACAATGGCGGTGATGGGATTGCAGCTGCTCGTATTTTACATTTATGGGGGTATAACGTAACCATAGGAGTCATCGGTGAATTTGAGAAGTTTTCGAAAGAATGTAGAGAACAGTGGAAGATTGCGAAAAATTTAGGGTTATCCATCCGTACCGAATGGGAGATAGCAGAATATAATATAGTAATTGACGGTATCTTTGGTATTGGCCTTAGCAAACCAGTGAGTGGTGAATATGCGAAGGTAATCCAAAGTATTAATCAAAGCGACTGTTACGTGGTTTCGGTTGATATACCGTCTGGTGTTAATGCAAGTGATGGGCAAGTCTTTTGTTGTGCAGTAAAAGCAAACGAAACGGTTACTTTTGGGGAACAAAAACTTGGACTTTTGCTTTACCCTGGGGCTACTTATGCTGGGAAGGTTCATATCGCAGATATCGGATTTGCAAAGGAAAAACTGGACAGTCTTACCTATACTTACTATGAAGCTGCTGATTTAGATAAACTACCAGAAAGAATGGCATATTCTAACAAAGGAAGCTATGGTAGGGTACTTGTGATTGCTGGAACAGAAAACATGACTGGTGCAGCTTATTTTAGTGCGGCAGCAGCATATCATATGGGTGCAGGTTTAGTAAAAATTCTTACAGCCAAGAAAGCAATTCCTGTGCTTCAGGGGATGCTTCCTGAAGCATTGTTTGCAGCCTATGATGAGGAGAATAGTGAGGAACAGATTAAGAAAGCATTGGAGTTTGCAACTGTAATTGTTATTGGTCCAGGGCTATCGACAGAGGATATGGCTAAGAAATTATTGCTTAAAGTGTGTAAGGAAGCAAGAGTGCCACTTATTGTAGATGCAGATGGAATTAATTTACTGGCTAAGTTAGCAGATGAAATGATACCCGAAGTATCAGAGATGACAGATGAAGTAGAACGTTTCCATCAACGAATACACCATATAATGGATATACTACCAAAAGGAACTATCTTGACACCTCATTTAAAGGAGCTTTCAAGGCTCACTTTATATCCACTTAATAAAATTCCTTGTAATTTAATTGACATAGCCGGCTATTGTACTTATAATAACTTAATGATTTATGTGTTAAAAGATAGCAGGACTATCGTTGCTTCAAAAGACTTGCGTTATATCAATGTATCTGGAACCCATGGAATGGCGACTGGAGGTAGCGGTGATGTACTCACGGGAATCATTGCTGGTTTGATAGCGGGGGGACTTGAAGCAGGAAAGGCAGCAACACTAGGTGTATATCTTCATGGGCTGGCAGGAGAAGAGGCCGCCAAAGTAAAATCAACTTACTCTATGTTAGCTGGGGATATAATCGGAGCGTTGCCGGAGGTTTTAAGAAATCATGATGGAAGAAACGTATAATCCAAGATACTTGCG
>DPVV01000080.1 GCA_003526525.1 Lachnoclostridium phytofermentans
AATACCATAGGCAAAAAAATATAACATACTAATAAACCCTGCCTGTGAAGAATCCAAGACATTTTCTTTTATCATGACCGTCATGGCTGCGGAATAATTCAATCGACCAAGATAAGAAGTACAATACACTAGCCAACACAGAAAAAATAGCCTTTTGACATAAACCGGTGAATCAATTTTATTTAAACGGTATTCCATAGATTATTCCTTTCCAAAATTAAGCGGCTCCTTTGTAAAAGTCTCCAAAGTCCAAATATTATCTTTATTATCCATTGTTATCCCCCCAAACTTCTATATACTAAAAATAGCGATGAAATCTTAATTTATGTATTAACAATTCATAGGAGGTAAACATGGATACAACTCACATTCCATTAAACAAAGATTGGAAATTCTGTTATGGAGATTCACAAGACGCATGGTACAAAGGCTTTAACGACTCTAATTGGCAATCCATCACCGTACCACACGACTGGTCCGTAACTATGCCATTTTCACGGGAGTTTTCAAGCGGTACCGGTTATCTTGCAGGCGGCATCGGATGGTACCGTACTCACTTTAAACTACCAAAGGAATACATAGGCAAGCAAATATCAGTAATTTTCGACGGGGTGTATAAAAACAGTCAGGTATGGTGTAACAGCTATTATCTTGGAAAACGTCCTAACGGCTATTCCACCTTTTCTTATGACATCTCCTCTTTTGCCCATTTTGGGGAAGAAGAAAATGTCCTAAGCCTTAAAGTATCTCATATGGATCTTGCAGATTCCCGTTGGTTCACAGGATCTGGCATTACTAGGAAGGTAACCCTTCTAGTAGAAGAACCGGTCCATGCGAAGGAAAATGGCATCTTTTTTACTACACTTAGAGTGGATGAGGCGAGCGCCCATATTAAAGTTTTACATGAAATCTGTAATGATTCTAATGCCTCACAACATCTACAAATAGAAAGTATGCTTTCCACTCCGGACGGCACTTGTGTCTTATCCCTTAAATCAGAAGAAACTTTTTCTCCGGGGGAAACCAGACAGATTCTATTAAACGGTCTTGTAGAACAACCTAATCTATGGTCACCTAATACACCATATCTTTATGATTTAAATACATACCTCACTTTGGAAAATGGTTCAAATTACCGTATTTCTTCCCTTAAAGCCGGTATCCGTAGCATTTTCTTCGATCCAGATAAAGGATTCTTCCTAAACAAGAAAGAGACCAAGTTAAAAGGAGTCTGTGTTCATCATGATGGAGGTGTATTAGGAGCCGCCATGCATAAAGAGGTCTGGAAGCGTAGACTCATAAAACTGAAAGAAATGGGCTGTAACGCCATCCGCTGTAGCCACAATCCTCATATGCCGGAACTGTACGACCTATGTGATGAGATGGGCTTTCTTATGATGGATGAAGCTTTTGACGAATGGGAAAATGCTAAAAATAAGTGGTCCACCGGACACAACGTATATCCTCCAAAGCACCAGGGTTATTTTGAGGATTTTCCTAGTTGGCATGAAGAAGATTTAAAAGCCATGGTTCGTCGGGACCGACGCCATCCTAGCGTTATTTTATGGAGCATCGGCAATGAAATTGATTACCCAAACGACCCTTACTGCCACCCTCTTTTTGCTGTTGTTGCTGGCAATAATGACGCTGGCAAGCCTGAAGCAGAACGTATATATAGTCCAAATAGACCAAACGCAGAAAGACTTTCTGTTCTGGCAGCCAAACTAACTGCAATTGTTAGAACGGAAGATACAACAAGGCCAGTCACCCTAGCAGCTGCCTTCCCTGAGCTTTCCTCACAAATTGGATTTTTTGATACCCTAGATGTAGTAGGATACAACTATAAAGAAGAATATTACGTTCAGGACCATGCACGCTTTCCACAGAAACCATTCTTAGGAAGCGAAAATAGCCACAGTTATGCCGCATGGCAATCTGTTATCTCTCATCCATTTATCTCCGGACAATTCTTATGGACTGGTATCGATTACTTAGGAGAAGCGCATGGATGGCCTATACACGGTTCCAGTGCTGGTCTCTTAACTCTTGCTGGCTTTGAAAAGCCTGGTTACTATATGCGTCGCTCTCTCTGGAGTACCGAGCCAGTTATCCACCTTTTCACAGCTCTAGCTGATGGAAATTATGATGAATGGAAAGACATGACCAATCGTTGGAACTATGAAGATGGTAGCAACGTACTAGTCAGGGTATATACCAATCTTCCTAAAGTCACCTTATCTATCAATGGACGTTTGCTACAGACTCTAGAACACAAAACTTCCTTTGGCTATTTTGAATGTGTTTTACCATATGAAGCGGGTATCATCCATGCAATTGGGTATCAAACGGATTCAGAATCAGACCTTTCCTGTTTCCTAACAACTGCCTCTACCCCATCGTCAATAATCCTCCATAACTGGGACGACGATGCAGCTACGGACATTCTCCAAGTAGAAGTTTCCATTACCGATGCAAAAGGTATTACTGTTCCAGATGCTCGCGTTCTTCTAGAAGCTAAAGTCGAAGGTGGTGGTGAAATTTTAGGTCTAGAAAATGGAGATCTTGCCGATAATACACCCTATTCTTTAGCCACTAGGCATACTCTAAATGGAAAATTAATTATATATATTCGTAAAATAAGCCATACGCCTATTACCCTTACTGTATGCGCAGACGACGTGCAAGATAGCGTACTTATGATAGAATAACAACTGCTCTACCATCTTACTTAAAGAATAAAATTCCATTCGACAGATCCTTGCCATCGGTATGGATGAATTATTCCGCAGATTTCTCTTCTTTCGTTTCCGTACCAGTAAATGGATTCGTAAAAAGATTTGATTTCATACTGTTTTTTAAATATCCAGTAGGGGCCTCTCCGGTTTTTTTCTTAAACACTCGACTAAAATAATATTCGTCTGAAAAACCGGACTGTTCCCCGATTTCCGCCATTGTCAGAGTAGCATTCTGCATAAACATTTCCGCACGGTTTATTCTCACTCTTGTCAAATATCGAAAGATGGTTGTACCTGTTACCTGCTTAAAAACACGGTTCATATAATCAAAATTACGGTTAAATTTCTCTTCCAAAAGGTTACTGGTAATTTTTTTTACATATTCTTCATTTAAAAAAGTTAATAACTCTTCCACAACTGGATAGGACTTTGGAAGAGACTGCACCTGTGTAAACACCTTAGTAGAAGTATAGCTTCTAGAAATTAGAATAATAGCCTCAAGTATTTTAGATCCACATAAAGTCTTATAATACTCCATCTGATTCTCATTGTATTTTCTTGCTTCATTAAAAAGTCCTTCTACTTGTAACAGACTACTATAATGGGCTAAGTTGTAATACCTAGGGAGGTACAGTCTTGTATCTCCACACAGATCGTAGCTATACTTATTACTCTGTAATGCCCTCCCTCTTTTCTTTGCCAACCTGTTCCACAGAATAATTCCCTCATCCTGAAGTTTTATCAAAGCTGGATGAGTAAAATGTATATAATAATATTCACACCAGGAGGCACGGGTTCCAACGTGTTCATACATCGGATCCAATATGTACATATCACCTGGGATCAATTCTAATTTTTTACCGCCTTCCTCCA
>DPVV01000137.1:0-7071 GCA_003526525.1 Lachnoclostridium phytofermentans
TCTGGCTTTGTAAGCTCTGTAAGAGAAGTGTTACCTGGAAGGAAATATTTCATTCCTAAAACAATGGAAAAGTTAGACCCTACTATAATTAGCTTTGATGATTTTAAAAATCAAGTTATGTCAAAGCCTATGTCGATTGGAAAAGCACTCTATAGTACGTTAACTGGAATTAGTCCACTTCTTGCAAATGAGATATGTTATCGGTCGAGCCTTGATTCTGAAGCCTCCACTGCAAGCCTAAGTGAGGATTTAACTTACCACCTCTTCCAGAATTTTATACGCATGATGGAGGTTACCAAATCAAAAGAATATACTCCTAACATCGTTTATCGTGGGAAAGAGCCTGTTGAGTTTTCTAGTATTCCTCTAACATGCTACCAAAGTGCAGATGGATATGAAGAGCGTAACTATGATAGTATATCCAGTGTTTTAGAGAACTTCTATGCTTCCAAAAATACCGTAACACGTATTCGTCAAAAGTCTGCAGACCTACGTAAAATTGTTGCAAATGCAATTGAACGTGAGTCAAAAAAGTATGATTTACAAAAAAAGCAGCTCTTAGATACAGAAAAAAAAGATAAATATAAAGTTTACGGAGAATTATTAACTACTTATGGTTATCAAGCAGCTCCTGGGGATAAGTCAATTACGGTTTTAAATTACTATACCAACGAAGACTTAACCATTCCGTTAAATCCTGAGATCTCAGCTCTTGAGAACGCAAAGGCTTATTTTGAACGATACAGTAAATTAAAACGTACGTATGAAGCCCTTAGTAAATTAGTTGTCGAAACGGAAGAAGATTTAAAACATCTCGATTCCATTCGTACATCCCTTGACATCGCTATCGCAGAAAATGACCTTGTACAGTTAAAGGAAGAATTAATGGAGTATGGCTATATTAAGCGTCATTTTGGCCGAGGCGATGGAAAGCAGTCTGGAAAGAACGGCAATAAGCAAAAGAAGACCAAAATAACAAGTAAACCTTTTCACTATCTTTCCTCCGATGGTTATCACATGTATGTTGGAAAGAACAATTACCAAAATGATGAACTTACATTTGATTTTGCTATTGGAAATGACTGGTGGTTCCATGCGAAAGGCATCGCTGGTTCTCATGTTGTTGTAAAAAGCAACGGAGATGAGCTTCCAGATCGTGTATTTGAAGAAGCTGGTAGTCTTGCTGCCTATTACTCTAAGGGTAGAGAAAATGAAAAGGTTGAAATTGATTATACAGAAAAAAAGAATGTGAAAAAGCCAAACAAAGGAAAGCCTGGCTTTGTTGTTTATTACACCAATTACTCCCTTATTGCAACTCCGGATATCAGTGCCTTAACTTTAGTCTCCGACTAGATTATGAGCTAGAAGACAAAGGATACTCGTAATTCACATGTCAGCCAAGCTGATAAACCGCTACTTACTCGTAACCCATTACAACTACGTTACTATTTCAGTGGAAACTTGTATTCCCACTGAAACAAGTTAAAATACACGTTTGAGAAAGGACTTACCTATGATACTTGCAGATTTTCATACCCATACAAATTTTTCAACCGATTCTGATAGCACCCCCGAATCCATGATAGAGCGTGCTATCTCTATGGGATTAACCACCTATTGCATTACTGATCACATGGATTATCGTTATCCTCATGGAGAAGAGGGTACCTTTACTTTCAATCCTAATGATTATATTACATGTCTTCAAGAGTTAAAAAAACGCTATGCGAATCAAATTGAGCTTTTAATAGGAGTTGAGCTCGGTCTACGAAATGAACCAGAACTAAAAGAAGAGGTGCGAGAATATTATAATTCTTTATTATCCACCTACCCTTTTGATTTTGTTATAGGTTCTACTCATGTACTGCAAAATACAGATCCATATTATAAAGAATTCTGGACAACGAATACAACAAAAGAAGGAATTCTAGCTTACTTTCAGTCCATAGCTCATAATGCGAAATATTATCGTGGATTCCAAATACATGGACACCTTGATTACATTATCCGCTATATACCAGAAACTCTAAAGGCTTATGATTACCTTGACTACAAGGATATTCTGGATGAATGTTTAAGAACTCTTATCGAACATGGAATTGGTATTGAATGTAACACCTCAGGTTTTAAATATAAGCTATCAAGTCCTCATCCAAAAGCTGAGATTTTAAAACGCTATTTAGAATTAGGTGGAGAAATCTTAACCATTGGCTCTGATGCTCATAAACCAGAACATATTGCTTATGATTTTACAGTAGCAAATGATTTATTAACAAACCTTGGTTTTCGCTATTATACGGTATTTCGTGATAGGAAGCCTACGTTTATGAAGCTGTAAGTAATCTTAATTCTTAAAATAGAGCAAAAAAATCGCATCTAACAGAAGCAATATTAATCCTTCTGTCAGGTGCTTTTTTTAAATGTCCTTATTTTATTATAGTTCCGCCTCCAACAACGATATCTCCTTGATAGAAAACAACTGCTTGTCCAGGTGTAACCGCACGTTGTGGTGTATCAAACTCACAAGCTATCTCATCATCTGATACTTTACGAATCGTACATTTGGAGCCTTCGTGATTATAGCGAATCTTTGCAATAACTTCCATACCATCTTCAAACTCTTCTACTGCCATTGCATTTAGTTTATTTGCGATCAAACGATCTGTGAATATCTCATCATTACTTCCAATTACTACTTCATTTGTTTCAGGGCGTATTTCTACAACAAAAGCAGGACGTCCAAGTGCAATACCAAGTCCCTTTCTTTGACCAACCGTATAATGAATGATTCCTTGATGTTTACCAAGGATATTTCCCTTCGTATCTACAAAATTACCAGGTATGATTTTCTCACCTGTATAATCTTCAATAAACCCAGCATAGTTATTATCTGGTACAAAACAGATTTCCTGACTATCTGGTTTATTTGCAACCAATAATCCTATCTTCGCAGCAATTTCACGCACTTCGTCCTTAGTATACTCACCAACTGGCATCAATGTTTTACTTAACTGATCTTGCGTTAAATTATATAATGCATAAGTTTGGTCCTTTGCAGCAGTTGCTGATTTCTTCAATGCAAATCGTCCGTTTGGTAAAGTTACGATTCTAGCATAATGACCAGTAGCGATATAATCTGCTCCAATTTGCAATGATCTTGTAAGCAGTGACTCCCACTTCACATAACGATTACAAGCAATACAAGGATTCGGTGTACGACCCGCCTGATATTCCTTTACAAAGTAATCCATAACATTTGCCTTAAATTCCGATTTAAAATTCATCACATAATAAGGAATATCCAAAGAATTAGCAACTCGTCTAGCATCATCTACTGCGCTTAAGCCACAACATCCTCCATTTTCCTCTAATGTTTGATTCTCCTCATCCTGCCAGATTTGCATTGTAACACCAATGACATCGTATCCAGCTTCTTTTAAAAGGTACGCTGCTACTGAGGAATCTACACCTCCAGACATACCAACTACAACTTTTTTCATCTTTTACCTCATTTCTCCGAATCTTGAAACGTGTGAAACTTAGAAATTCTTAGGCAGCATCTTTTGGTGCCTTAGAACTTCTAAAACTTCACACTTTCCTCTATAACAACAAACCTATCATCAATCTTTACTTACAATACCACTATAATACGAACATTTGCAAGCATTTACTAGCCTCCATACAAGAAAAAGTGCGCTATTCGAACTTTTCCTTGTCTTGAATGAAAAAATCAACAAGGCACTGTTCCATCCTAAGATTTAAAACAGCGCCTTGTTGTTTCATGTCAAAATGAGCTAATGAGCATCATCTTCTTAAATTCATTGTCATTTCATTCATATCTTGATGATTCATCTAATTAATACTCTTCTGTTTCTTCCTCATCTTCATGAATGTCATTCTTTGGCTTTTTTAAACCTTCAATTTGAATACCATGCTTTTCAGCATAATCCCAAAGAGCTGCATGGATTGCTTCTTCTGCCAATAAGGAACAGTGTACCTTAACTGGAGGAAGACCATCAAGAGCCTCCATTACTGCTTTATTTGTTACTTGTAAAGCCTCTTGCACTGTGAGACCTTTTACTAATTCTGTAGCCATGCTACTTGTTGCTACTGCTGCGCCACAACCAAAAGTTTTGAATTTTACATCTTGGATAACTTGGTTTTCATCAATATCAAGATACATTCTCATGATATCTCCACACTTAGCATTACCAACGGTTCCGACACCGCTCGCATTTTCTATTTCGCCAACATTTCTAGGATGTTGAAAATGATCCATAACTTTTTCTGTATACATAACTGTTCCTCCATTTTCTTTTCTAATATCTTGGTATGTTATCTATTATTATTCTGCACGATTCTTTGATAACTTCTTCATAAAATCTTCGTACAGTGGTGACATCTGTCTTAACTTTTCAACAATCACTTTTATTTGATCGATTGTAAAATCGATATCTTCTTTTGTTGTGTCCTCACTTAAAGTTAATCTTAATGAGCCATGTGCAATTTCATGTGGCAATCCAATTGCTAATAAAACGTGAGATGGGTCTAGGGATCCAGAAGTACAAGCGGAACCACTTGATGCTGCAATTCCTTGCATATCAAGCATGATTAATAGTGATTCTCCCTCAATAAATTGGAAACTTAAGTTTGCGTTATTTGGTAAACGATTTTTACGATGTCCATTTAATCTTGTATATGGAACTTCTTTTAATACTCGTTCAATAAGATAGTCACGAAGTTCAATTTCTCTCTCAGTTCTTTCCTTTAAATTGGATGCTGCAATCTCAACTGCCCTACCAAATCCAACAATACCTGGTACATTTTCAGTACCTGCTCTACGCTTTCTTTCCTGACCGCCACCGTGAACAAAGGAACGTAACTTAAGACCATTTTTAATATAGAGGAAACCAATTCCCTTTGGTCCATTTAATTTATGACCACTGGCACTTAACATATCAATACCAAGTTCCTTCACATCGATTGGCAACTGTCCAAATGCTTGAACTGCATCGGTATGGAATAAAATATTGTGCTGCTTCGCAATTTCACCAATTTCTTTTACTGGCTGAATCGCACCGATTTCATTGTTTGCATACATAATTGATATTAAGATAGTGGTTGGCCGAATCGCAGCTTTTAATTGATTAAGTTTAACAATTCCGTTTTCATCCACATCGAGATAAGTAACTTCAAACCCAAGTTTCTCTAAGTACTCACAAGTATGCAAAACCGCATGGTGCTCAATCTTACTTGTAATAATATGATTACCCTTATCGCGATAAGCTTCTGCAACACCTTTAATTGCCCAGTTATCAGACTCAGATCCACCAGCGGTAAAATAAATCTCATTATTCTCACAGCCTAAGGTCTTAGCAATGACATCTCTTGCTTCTGTAACTGCTTTTCTGCTTCTTGTTGCTATTTCATACACGCTGGAAGGATTACCATAATTCTCATAAAAATATGGTAACATTGCCTCTACTACTTCCGGTCTGGTCTGAGTGGTAGCAGCATTATCTAAATAAATCATTTTACCCATTCCGATCTCCTCTTTTCTCTAACCTGTTTTCGTTCATACTGACTTATTTTTTGTCTATAAACTACATTTTCTCTATTATTTCCATATGACATGAAATCATACGATATTACTAATATATTTGCTCGCTTTTATCATCACTTTTCTCTCTGCAATGGATTTTCATCACATTACAGCTTTCGGATTTCAAGCTTATCACTAATCTTGCAAAGTAAAACACTACAAGCTTCTGATATATTTTACGCATCGATGATTCTCTTGTGAAAGAAATGCCAAGGTCTTCCATATTTCCTATCGGTATTTCTCTAACAATGTTGTCTTTTTTCGACAATTCGGTTATATCCTAGTGATTTACTATGATATCGTCATTTTAACCCCAGATAATCCGTTTGTCAATCCCTGTAGTAAAAGATTTATGACATTTTGTGACCTTGTGACATCAACTTTGCTCTATAACGTATATCTTCGTACTTTTTGAATATATTTTATTAATTCCACTATGCCCCGACATCCGGGAGGAGACTGTACACATGAGTAAAAATACAATTATCAAAGGTACCCTGATTCTCACGTTTGCAGGGTTGCTTACCAGGCTGATTGGTTTTTTTTATAGAATCTTTCTGTCTAAGGCTTTGGGTGCAGAGACCCTTGGTCTATATCAGCTCATTTTTCCTGTCTATGGTATCTGCTTTACTATTTATGCCTCCGGAATTCAAACAGCTATCTCAAAGCTTGTTGCTGAAGAAGCCGCGAAAGGCAGTACCAAAAGCGCAAAACGAGTTTTAAAAACAGGGGTTTTACTATCCGTAACGATTGCTTCCATTCTCTCAATCATCATTTATAACTCGAGTGATCTAATAGCAACTAAACTTTTGCTTCATCCTGAGAGTGCATCTTCTCTTCGCATACTTGCTTATGTTTTTCCATTTTGCGGTATCACCGCATGTATTAATGGATATTACTATGGATTAAAAAAAGCTGGTGTCCCTGCACTAACTCAACTGGTTGAACAAATTATCCGAGTTGGATTCGTTTATTTTGCGGCACTTTATTTTGGCGGAGGAAAAATAAAAGCTACTTGTGAACTTGCTGTTGTTGGTATAGTGTTCGGTGAAATTGCATCGAATATTTATAATCTAATCTCACTAATTACACAAAAAAAAGAACACTATTCTTCTGCCGGGGTAGAGGACCAATACCAAAGCCGTTTTCTTCGCGCACTTTTTAAAATGAGCATTCCCCTAACTGCAAACCGACTCTTTATCAGTGTCTTACATAGTTTTGAAGCAATTCTAATTCCTGCTATGCTTCAAAAATCAGGGTTAACCGCTTCTGAGGCATTAAGCTTATTTGGTATCCTAAATGGTATGGCAATTCCCTTCTTGCTATTCCCATCGACGATAACCAATTCCCTCTCTGTTTTACTACTTCCAGCAATCTCGGAAGCTTCTGCAAAACAGAATACGAAACTCATTGCACATACCGTCTCAGTTTCACTCAAATACAGCCTAATCCTAGGCATCTTTAGCACA
>DPVV01000137.1:7177-7604 GCA_003526525.1 Lachnoclostridium phytofermentans
ATCTTTAGCACTGGATTTTTTCTGTTCTTTGGATCGCCTTTAGGAATGTCTGTGTTTCATATTGAGGAAGCTGGAACTTATCTGGTGGTAATGGCTTGGCTTTGCCCATTTCTTTATACTGCAACAACACTGAGCAGTATCATAAATGGATTGGGAAAGGCTCATTTAACTTTCCTTAATTCAGTAGCCGGACTATCCCTTCGTATCATACTACTTGCTCTTATCATACCAAAGTTCGGTATCTATGGATATTTGATCAGTGTTTTAATTAGCCAATTATTAACCACTGCACTTGATGTTATTATCGTGGTAAAAAATATACCCTTTAAGTTTGATGCTGTTAACTCTTTACTTAAGCCAGGCATAATTACCTTTTTTGGTTGCTCTGTCTTCTACCGCGCTTATTTATTTTTCAAAACGGTCCTTG
>DPVV01000465.1 GCA_003526525.1 Lachnoclostridium phytofermentans
TGTTTCCTTTGCTCCCATTACATGAACAAAATGCCAAAGAGGAGCAAACCCTTCCCCATCCCCCGAATTATTCGTTGGGTCAACTGCTGTCTGAACCATATTTAGCAAAACGTTACTTGGCTTATTTAAGGAAGAATCCAGGATAGTTAATTTCACATTTCCACCCGCCACTTCTCCAGATACATTCATCGCCCTATATACCTTAACAGCACCTACTCCAGATAATCCCAATACTTTTTCCTTGTAGTCGGCACAGTTTCCTCCAAAAGCTTGTGCGTCAAAACTATCAAGGTATCTCTTTCGAAAGAGTTCTGTATCTTCCTCATCCTCACCGGGTATTAAAATTTCAGTAACCATAGCTGTTTCTAAGCCATCAATATACTCAATCGGTATTAACTTACCAATTGAACCATTCGGTGTACTCCCTAAAATCTCGCATTCTAGTTCATATATTCTATCTGATAGTTTCTTCCTCGTGATATAAGTGAATTTATCTAGGCTGTATCTTGATCCGATTGGTATATCTATATTAAATTCTCCCCTGACAACTACATAAGTTGCTTCTTTCGGTTTTATCCCTCTTTCAGATGCTCTACGCACTAAAAAATCTCTTGATGCGGTATCTGCAAATGTTTCATTTAAGATTAAATCAAGTTCAATGTACATCTGGGCTAATTCTGCGCATGCTGGAGCTAAAGCTGTATAAATCATAGATCCTTCTCTTTTATCTATATCTGCTGGTACTTTTACTAGAGCATTACTTAAAATAGATTCATAGGTCATTTCTTCATACATTAGTTCATCACCCCCATTTCTTCTAACAAATCTCCATATATGGTGTGGACAGTAAAATTTACTAAAACGCTTTCTTCCTCTCTCCGAAAGGTAAAATCATCAACATCCAGAATCCTATCATCTTGTATCAAAGCTTCTATAATGCGCCTTTTAATTTCTGGGTACGCAAACGCAATATTCTTACCTATCAGCTCTTTCAATTCAACTCCATAACTCCAGCTATAAATGAGATAGTCATAACGTTCCACGCTAAGAGTAAGATAAATAGCTTGTCTTATCGCTTCCACATCATCAATCATTCCAACAATCTTATCTCCAACAATTGCATATGTTTTCGTTGGTTGGTTTGATAATTTTACATTCTGAATCGTCATATCAATCTCCGGAATCATGATATCACCATCCTATCGAGTACAAAAAATCGTTGTCCTCCTTTTTGCTGTAACAAAATTACGTGTTCCCCCTTTTTAAGTTCATTCTCTATAAGAAACGTTGCCTTTAAACCATCCGGGCTTTTTAATATGATTTCATGATTCGTAAGGTATTCTGGTAAGAGCAAAAAATCAGAAGTTAAGATTAACTTCTGATCTATCTGAATATTTAAAGGCTTTGTTTCTATGACGACACCATACAAAAAGCATGCTGGTTTTGACGCTTCAATCGCATCGTATGCAGCCTGCTTAATGATTTGAATTAAATCACCCATTTATAATTCCTCCCCTTAAACTCAAATCCATAAAATGTTCATCATTAGCATACTTATGTTTTGCACTCTCTACCATCATAAAGTGTGGACTTATAACACCGTTTTCATCCAGTAGGGGAACTACTACACTAGTTCCCGCTCTCACTCTGTTATCTCCAAAACAGTTCTTCACCTGAAGTGTTCTTTTTGGGGTATTATAAAGCTTTAACAGCCCTTCTGCGCGTTCCTTCATCGTATTCTTGTTATTCACATTTTCTGTAAACTGTAAAACACCCCACTTCTTTATGTTTTCCATATCGTCTTTGAGGTAGATACTTCGTTTTCCTGAATCTTGATCTTCACACGTTAATTTAATTGAATTATACGTATTTTCATCGATACTCGTAGTAAAAGAATAATCTCCTGCTGTATTAACATCAATCAAAATATCAAGAAGCATCTGATTTTTATTCTTTAAACAAAGCTTACCAAAATCATCATATAAAACATAGAACTCTCCTGTTTTAAGTGTAGTCTCCGCAAGAGAGTTATTGATCATTTCAAATAATTCAGTATCACTTTCTGTTCGGGATAATCTAACTCCTGTATTGGTTATTTCACCAGCGTTCATACTGAAATCTTTTACTATTTTTTGAATTAATTCTCCTGCAGACCAATTCGTATAAACGTAACTATCCTTATTTTTTAGATATCTTAATTGATCATAGGCAGTTATTTGAATTAAATCATGCTTGGTTTCGGAGCGGCTAAAGATAAAACCAAAAAAGATATCTTTCTCATCTTCTCGAAACAATACCGCATTTCCTTCTTCCACCTTAAGCAGAGAACTTTTTACTATATTGAATTTTAATACTCCTGGGGAAGATTTTCGTTCTGTATCCCAACTCACACCGCCTTGTACTGCTGGATAATATAGATAATCCCCATTTGCTATTGCTAAACTAAGTATATCAATCACCTCCTCTTATCTAACACAGATTTTAGATCCTGTAATACTAGGAATGTTGTTGGATAAAGATTTTGCCATTGCGTACTCTTTTGTTCCAGGCACCAAAGCCTTATTAGAACTAGGAAGCGAAGTTAACAAAGTCACATCCTTAGATGAGTTTGCATTTAACTTTTTATTAGCTAATGATACATTTGAAGACCCACTCGGAGTGGAAGGTTTCACATCTTCAATCCGTAACACCTGCCCGACTCGAATAAGATTTGGATTACTTATGTTATTTAATTTAGCAAGATTATAACATTTTGATCCATCACCTAATAACTCCTTTGCTATTTTCCATAACGTGTCTCCAGGCTTCACTGTGTATGTTTTTGGTGTTGTTTTACTTTTCATACGCACACTTTTCTTCACTGCTTCTCCTTTATTTTTAAATGGAACAATGACAACACCATAAGGTTGATAATTTTTTAATGTAACATCTACCACTAAATCTACTCCATTGTCACAATCCTCTGTAATACTATAATCTTCTAATGTTACAATGGTATCGTTATGAAACATCATCTCACCCTTATTTGACATTCTAGCAACGATAAAAGGAAATGCGTATTTACCATTTTTAAGGGTTTTTAGCTTCTCCGTGTACCACTCTGCCATCCGAAATTCAGAATCATACATTGCAAATGGATATCTTACATTAGGCAGAAGACAAGTAAAGCTAAATTCCGATAGACCGGCTGGTTTTATCAGGTTGATTTCTTCTTCATTCAATAATTGAATACTTTTATTTTGATTCTTAATTTTTGTAACTATCTTTGATGGTGTGACAGGCAAAAGCATATCACTTAAGAATACTTTATACATAATTCCCCCATTTCTTCATACTCTTTATGCATCCAAAACTTGTGTGTAGCACATACATAACTTGCTAAGCAAAAATTATCCTTCACTTTTTAAGCATTGCAAGCTCTTGCCGTATTATTAAGTTCTTCTCGTAACTTATCTGTAAGGTAATCTACGATTCCATCCAGATTCTGTTTGCTTGATACGGTATTATACACACCACCCATATCAATTTTAACTTCTGCTGTTGTGAAACGGTTCACTGCATCACGTTCTGCAAGTTCAAGTAAATAGGACAAATCATCTGGCTGTATTTCCGTATTATGAGCGATCTTTTCCGTGTTATCTTGAATCCCATTATTTTTTTCAGCGATTTCCTCTGTATTATTTAGTATTCCATCCCAGGTATCACTAAAATCCTCTTTATCTCCCGTACTTCCTTTAAAGAGATTGTTGATTTTATCACCGAAGGCATTTCCTTTGTCCCACGCCTCACCATAGTCTACGTATTCTAACCCAAAGCTTTCCATGGTTAGATTAAGATAGTTGATTTTATCACCAAAGTTCTCTTCTGGAGCATATTTTTGGACTGCTGCATCGGCCTTATCTTTTAAACCGCTTCTCCATCCTGCAACCGTTTCACCTAAATTACCACCAAAGACAAAGTCCATCGCATTTGCAATACTTTCTAAAATGCCTAAAACTCCATCTGCCATTCCTTGAAATAAATAGATAACGGTAGATACCGGATCCATAAATAAATTAGCAATAAAGTTCGCAAATTTTATAAAAGGATTTACCAAGAAATTTATAAAACCAAGGATAATATCACCAATCACCAACAAAAGGTTCCAAACAAAGGCTCCTATAGAACTTAAAATTCCACAAATAACACCTGCTACAGTATATGTCTTATCTCCAACCCTATTGATGTGATCTATTACTACCTTAATAATTGCTACAATAGCTATAATAATGCCAATAATCCAAAACAAAGGACAACTCAGTAAGGACGCAGTTAACTTTTTAATACTAAAATCACTTAGTAGTACGGATAGCTTCCATATTCCAAAAACAGCTGCAATTAAAAGAATCACTGGAGCAATCATGGACCAATTATCAACAATTGTACTTGCAACACTCGTTAATACACCAACAACTTTTAATGCCAAGTCACCGAAAAAGGTTAATCCATTCATCATATTTTGTATCATGTTCATAAAATCTTCATTCTGTGTTAATTCGCTTATCTTTTGTAAGGCTGGTTGAAATACCATCAGAGCTTTATCTTTCACAGAAGTAATTAATTGTTCAAAGGTCATAGGAGTTTTACTAAACTCATCATTTGTTTTTTGTGCTGATGCAAACATGGCATTTCCTATAATCTCAGCACTGATTTCGCCTTGTACACCCATTTTTTGAACTGCTTCGATTGGCTCGTTAAGGTATGCCGCTATGTTTTCTATAATCGGATATGCATTCTCCAATACACTATTGAAACCTGCTCCACTCAGCTTCCCAGAAACCATAGCTTCTGTAATCGCTGTTTGTACGCCCTTCGTCCCCTCAGCGCTTGCTCCTCCTAATACACTACTTTTATTAACAAGTTCCGTAAAGGTAATAGCCTGCTCCTTATTTGCAAAGGAACCCTTAGTATTTAGACCAAGAACCATATTAGCTGTTGACTCATATGAAGTGCCAGAGTTTTGTGCTGATGCAAAAATTCTTTCCTGAAATTGACCTGCTTCTGCCTGACCTCCTGTCAACGCTGTTAATTTTGTTCTCGTTCGAGACAATGCATCTGCTGTCTTTAATATCTTACTGTTTTCAATCTTATTTAAATATTTAGTACCGAAGGATGACACCTTATCAATGATACTTCCAACTGCACTAATCCCTTTTCCCATAGCAGTAAAATTACTTCCAATATTATCTCTTACTGCTTCAAAGGTAGTTTTTACTTTTTCCCCCGTGTCCTTGCTTTTCCCCTCTATTTTTTCGAGGACTCCCCCTACTCTATTAATTGCTTCTTCGACATCACTAATCTTTGCAATAACCCCATCATAGTTATCCACAATTATTTCTTGCTTCTCAGATCTTTGAAGAGCTTCCTCTACTTTATTAATTGCTCCTTCAATCTCACCAGCCTTTTCGATAACTACATCACAGCTTTCTACTTTGATTAGTTCTTGCTTCTCTGTTTTTTGAAGGGCTTCCTCCAAATCATTAATTACTACTACAGCCTCACCAATCTTTTCAATCGCTACTTCATAGCTTCCCGTATTGATTGGCTCTTGCATCTCTTCTTTAAACTCTCTTAATATGTCGATATTGATATTTTCTATATTTATGGTATGAGTAACGGAAGCACCAATTGATTGGGGAAATACGTTTGTAATTTGATTTACGATCGAATCGGAAATTTTTTGACTTATATCTATAAATGCAGATTGATCTGCCATCGCCTACCTCCTAGCTTTACTTTCCATCTTCTGATATTCTTTTTTCTCGTGATCAATTTTTATCTGTATCGATGCTATTATAAATGCCTTTTCCTGCCGATCTAAACTCAAATATACAGAAGGAAGCATATGAAACTTATGGAGACAATAGTGAGCATAAGAAGCCTCACTATCCTCTCCATTGATTAGTTTTTTGCTTCTTCAACTTCTTCCTCCATCGAAGTATCAAAACCATTGTACTTTTGAATAAATACAAATAGATCTTGATATTCTCCTGGATCATCTACCAGCTCTTTTAACAAATCTTCCGGTTTCTTAACGCCATAACTATCTTGAAGCTCTGCATTATTTAAGTTTGGAACTACACAAGAGGCTGCAACTAATTTAGCAATATAAACATTGGTATCGATTTTCTTACGATAAGCCCCAGGTTTCCCTGTAATTTGCACATCCATCGTGCAGGACTCTCGAATATCTTCATCTTCTTTTGTGGATACATGACGAAACTCCCAATTTAAAGGAAGGCCATTTTCATCTAGTAAAGACTTTGTAGGTGCATAAAACACATTCTCTTTCACCTTTTTATTTTTTTTCATAAATAACTGTAAACTCATAATAATCTCCTTTCAAAATAACACTTTTTATCATTTATACATA
>DPVV01000464.1 GCA_003526525.1 Lachnoclostridium phytofermentans
CTCGTGAGAACCTACGGTAACGATGTACTTCGAACTGCATATATGTATGTAAAAGATCTTCACATAGCAGAGGATATCTTTCAAGATGTATTTATCAAGGTTAATAATCATCTACATACATTTCAGGGGAATAGTAGTATTAAAACTTGGATTTTAAGAATTACAATCAATACCTGCAAAGATTATATAAAGAGTGCATACCATCGAAAAATGGTTCCGATGGAGGAATTTTTAGAAGATTCCATTGTATCGGAGAGTGATTTTGATGCAGTGGAGCGAGAAGAAACCATACATACCGTAAAGGAAGCTGTAATGTCCTTACCGGAACACTACCGTTCGGTTATCCTTTGTGTGTACTATGATGAACTTAGTATGGAGGAAACTGCAAAAGCACTAGACTTGCCAGTTGGGACTGTAAAAAGTCGATTGGCACGAGCAAAAGAAAAATTAAAAGAACTTATGGAAGGGAGGATATAGTATGAAAAAGAATATAGAAAAAGAAAACAATACTATGATTCAATCTGATTTGATGTCAGACCCTTTCTTTGATTCGTTAAAAAAGCAATTAGACGAATCATTAGACCTAGAGAATATTATGGTGAGTGAGGATTTAATCCAGTCCACCTTAAGGGCTATCGAAATAAAGAAAGAGACTGCGTTTCATGAGGATGATAGCGTAACTACAAAGGAAAAAGCAACACTACCGTCAGAGGAAAAAGAGATAATTTCCATTGAGAAACAAAGAGAAGGAAAAAGAGAAGGAAAAAGAGAAGCAAAAAAAGAAGTAAAAAGAGAGAACCAAAGTAAGAACAAGAGAAAAATCATAAAGTATATTGGTACATGGGGTTCCGTAGTTGCAGCAAGTATCCTAATTTTTTATTTGGGAGGACAGGGTTTGTTATCTCAACTTATGGAAGGTAAATCAATATCCATGGAAGATACTAACTTAGGTTCATCAGAATCAAGCAGTGAGGTACGTTTAGGATCTTTGGATAAAGAAGGTTCAAATACCTCCTTTGACACTGTGACACCTATCGAGAGAGATGTTACAACAGGGAATGAAGAACAAGAGCTTCAAATTGAACTTAAGAAAAATTACGAGCTAGATTCTAATGATAAAGGCCTAGAGGATGAAAAGGTATCTGTAACGAGTCAGGACAGTTTGAGTGATAAAACTGATACAACAATGGAGCCTCAGGCGAATGGATATAATTTGAATCCAGATGGAGGATCAAGAAAAGCTTTTAATTATGCCATGGAAGACATTAACTTATTGAACGATGTCAATACTGTGAAAGTTAATTTGGATAGTAGCGATGAGGAAAAGATTAAAGATATTATGCTCCTTATGCCTTCGAAACATTTGCATCTAACAACAGAAGATCCTGCCCAGAAGATAAAGTATATAATTTCTATCCCATTGACAGAAGAAGATGAGATTGTATATTTCATAAATGATACGGAAGTTCTTATAAAAACCTATGGGAATGAGGGAATAGTAACGTCTACCTCTTATGAGGTCGATCAGGACTATGACTTGATTCAAGACATCGAAAATATATTACAGTAATGATTAATAAATACAAAGAAGTAAAAAAGGACTATAACGGTTAAGACAAGAAAATTGATCTCATCGTTATAGTCCTTTTCTTATGTTATGAGAGACTATTACCCTCATGTTAGTCCATTATTCAGCTCTGTAGTCTTTTCCTCAGAAGATTATTCTGTTTCATAGGATGATTCTTCGGCTAAAGATTCTGTAGGTTCACTTGTAATGTTGATGGAAACATATTCGCGACTATCATTTGAACTAGAAGAATCTGTCATGTCAAAATCATCTAGGTCATCCTCTAAATCATCAAAATCATCTGGTGTTTCTTTACAGATATATTTTTTGCAAAAATAATATGCACCACATGCAAGAGCACCAATGGATACTACACCTGCAACGAATTTAAAGAATTTTTTCATGGTAGAACTCCTTTCATTTACAAATATCAGTATCTGTCAATTTATATAGTATTTATTCATTATAATTCGGATTTATGAAAAAAGAAAGTAAAAGTTCTATAAATAATAAATTATTCCATTCATGGATGTTTTTTATAATTTGACTTAATAATAATTACTAAAAAAATCGATATTATTATACAAATTATAGTCTATATAAACAAAAATTCACAAGTTTAAACATTGACTATATATGGAAATAAAGGTAAGCTTAAGGAAGAGAATCATTTGCTATAATTTAGTGGGAGAGTTTCGTTATATACAAACGAAAAGGAGCATGGAGGTCAATGAAAAAAATGAAATCTAATAAACATTTTTTTAATTTTAACAGCATTCGTATTAAAGTGTTAGGATCTTATCTATTGTTACTTGGATTAGTTATAACGGTTGGAGTATTATCGTATTGGAATGCATCAAATACCATTATAAAAAACTACAAAAACTCGACAAAGCAGTCCCTAGACCTGCTAAGAGAGCACATTGAGTATGGCTTTGATTCAGTAAAGACAACAGCTGTGGAGTACTTAATGAATCCAGACTTAAACCAATACTTAAGTGGTGGCTATGAATCGGATAATGTTAGGCAAAGTAAATTTTATAATAGTATGAAAACAGAGATATTGACAAAGGCATCTGCAAATCATTTTATCAGTAATATTTACTTCTTTAGTGATACCGTAAATCCTTTATCTACGAATAGAAAATTACCTCTAGGTATGTATTCTTCTTATAAAAACAGTGAACAGGGAAAAACGGTTTTAGAAAGTAGTAATACATATCAATGGGTAAAGGGGACCTCTGTAATTGATGAATCTCTTAAAATAAATAAAGAATCTTATGCGATACGATTGGTAAAAGCGTTTAAAGAAATGGATGCTTTCTTAGCAATTGATATTAAAACGGATGCAATCTTAAATATCATCAATAAAGTTGATGTTGGGGAAAAGGGTTATCTGAGCTTTATCTCCTCAGATGGTATGGAACTTCATAAAGATGGTGATTGGGAAACATTAATAATAGATACTAATTTTTATAACATGGCAAGAGAAGGAGAGATTTTAGAAGGAGAGTTTAAGGAAGTATCTTTCCTTGAAAATGACTATATCTTTTTATACGAAATGGTTGGTGATACAAACACTATGGTGTGTACACTGATTCCGAATAGTGAGCTAGTTAGCCAAGCAACAAGTATTAAATATGTTGCTATGAGTGCTATGCTTGTGGCAAGTGTTTTAGTCGTTCTGATTGGAGGCAGCATTTATCATCGGATTAGTGGCTCAATGAAGTACATGATAACAAATATGAGATTAATTGCGGGGGGGCAGATTAATACAAGATTTCAAAGAAAACATAAGGATGAATTTATGGAGCTATCTGGTCATCTAAATAGTATGATGGATGGTATTCATAACCTTTTATTAGAAGTGAAATCCGTGAGTAATCAAGTCTTAACGATGTCTGTAAAAGTTTCAAAGTCTTCCGAGATATTTGCAGAATCATCAAATCAGATTTCTTGTGCTATGAATGATATCGAGGAGGGATTATCGAGTCAGGCAACGGATTCGATATCTTGTATGAATAAGTTAGATGATTTGGCATCTCAGATCGGCTTAGTCGATGATGGAACGAGGAAAATGCAAGATATTGCGGGTAAAACCAAGGAATCCATACACGAGAGTCTTAGTCAAATGGAAGATTTAAGAGAAAAGGCGACCAAAACAAATCATATTACGCAGACTGTTATTGAATCGATAAAAGAATTACATATTCAATCTAGTGCAATTGGGCAGATTATTAAAACAATCAATGAGATTGCAGATGAAACAACGCTTCTTTCTTTAAATGCTTCCATAGAGGCAGCGAGAGCAGGGGATGCAGGGCGTGGTTTTCTGGTAGTAGCAGAAGAGATTAAAAAGTTAGCAGCACAATCCATTGCAGCTACCGATGAAGTTAGAGTAATCGTTGATAAAATTAACAAAAAAACAATTTCCGCAGTAACAAGTGCAGAACTTGCTGGTGAGACGATAACCTCGCAGGAGCAGGCAGTTCGTAATGCAAAAGGTGCATTTGATGAACTAACATTGGAAGTTGAGAATTTAATGATTACAATACATAATATATTTGATCAAGTGAACAGGATGCAAAATAGAAAACAAGAATCTTTGACTGATATGGAGAATATATCAGCGGTGATTGAAGAGATCGTTTCTTCTGCTACATCGGTAGGAGAAAAGACCTTAAGTCAGTCAGAAACTGCAAATGGCTTATATAATACTTCAGAAGAGATGGTTCGACAGGCAAACAAGTTAATGAAGACGTTAGAACAGTTTGAAATTGAAGAAAAGAAGATATAGAGTATATGCATTTGCCCAATATGTAATAGTTTCAGTTGCAAAAGCATAGGTTTAGGAGTTAAGATACATAAGATATAAATATTACATAGACTAGAAATTTGTTATTACAAAAAGGCAGAAAAAAGCCAGAAAGAGGTTAATCGTATGAAAGTAATACTGGTAAACGGAAGCCCGCATGAAAAGGGATGCACTTATACGGCACTTACGGAAGTATCGAAAACGCTAATAGAAGAAGGAATAGATACTGAAATTTTTTGGTTAGGTACGAAACCAATTGCTGGATGCATTGCTTGTCAAAGCTGTGCCAAAACAGGAGATTGTGTATTCCATGATAAAGTAAACGAGTTTCTTGATTTAGCAGAAGGAGCAGATGGATTTATCTTTGGTTCACCGGTTCATTATGCCGCTGCAAGTGGTGCAATTACTTCTTTTATGGATCGTGTTTTCTACTGTGATTCTTTAGGTAAAGGAAATACAACATTCTATATGAAGCCTGCAGCAGCAGTAATCTCAGCAAGAAGAGCAGGAACTACAGCGACATTTGATCAGCTCATAAAATACTTTACGATTAAAGAGATGCCTGTAGTCTCCTCAAGGTATTGGAATATGGTTCATGGTGCAAAACCGGAGTATGTATTGAAGGATGAATAGGGTCTATATACAATTCGAGTTCTAGCTAGAAAT
>DPVV01000279.1 GCA_003526525.1 Lachnoclostridium phytofermentans
AAAAGATGGTCGAGCTTTCCTTGGGTGTGGACTGAAGCTTCTCTTCAAATCTATCAATCTTTGCTAACAGCATCCGATGAAGTTCTTTCAGTATTTTACAGTTTGTGATATTATCGAGCATACTTTCTGAGTCGGAAACAGCATGTTCTGTCTGAAGTTTCAAATCATATTGAGCTGAATTAATTTGTAAAAAGGCCTTGTAATACAAATCTTTAACGACATTTGTCAAAAGAGTTCTGTTATTCTTTAAGGATTCGTATAAGGCTTCTACAAGTTCTCTCGCTCTAGTGAAATTCTTGTCACGGATAGCTACCGTAAAATCGTTAAGAAATTCATTCGGGTAGATGCTTGAAACCGCCTCAGGTGAACTTTTATAGATTAAAATGCTACCATAATCAAAGAAAAAGGAACTTTGTAGTAGGATGGCTGCTGAGTTATAAGAATCAAATACTTTTGATGGACCTACGACAGTTCTTCCTAGTGTTATAAAATATTCCAAATCATTCGGTATTACGGACTTCAAGTATGCGCCGATTTTGGATAGGACAGATTCCTCCGGGCGTTCATTTCCGTAAATATGTATTACGATATGAGTATCGTTTTTGATAAAATGTATCTCATTTAAATGCCATTTTGCAATAAATTTATTAAAATTTTCAAAATAGGAGGAAAGGTTGCTACTATCAAAGATAACATTATAAGGTGAAATAATTCGAAGGATGCAGGTGGTAAACATGGTGGAATTATTGATTGATCCTCTCAGAACAGCTTCATCAATAAGGGTGTCATTTTTCATATCATAACCGTTATGTGTTAGCTTATGGGCAAACCTAGATACAGCCTCCCTTGTGAATAGGACATTGGAATCCTGTTGTGCCTGATGTTGTCTGACGGTTTGAATGGACTGTTTTAGTGCGTCCATGATTTCGAAAGGGTCAATAGGTTTTTCTACATAACGGATAGCTCGAAGCTTAATCGCTGCTTTTAAATACTCTTTATCCGAATATCCACTCATAAATATAACGGAACAGTTTGGATAAAGTTTCAAGATTTTTTCTACTAATTCAATTCCGTCCATTCTTGGCATTCGTACGTCGGTTAATAAAACATTAGGAGGATGCTTTCTGGCAATCTGAATCGCATTTATTCCGTCATCAGCTTGATCAATCTGATCAAATGAGAGTGCCTGCCAGTTAATATTTGCTATTAAACCGTCTCTGGTAAGCTTTTCATCATCTACAATTAGAATTCTCATGATACCTCCATTATGCCATTTAAGGCTTTATGAATACACTAGTTTTGCATCAATCTTTATGTTCTGGTTTCACTTTTTAAGCGTAGGTACCGTAAAAAATAAATTTATAATGTGGTGTGACAACACACTAAATTAATATCAATTATAACTAAATTTAAAATAGAATTCAATCATATGAAATAACAGAAAATTACCCTCAATCAAACAATATTACGATATGATGTAAGAACTTCCGATGCTAAGATATTAATAAGAAGATAAAAAGAAGATTAATGTAACCTTACAGCAGTGGAGCTGTTATAAGGTTACAGGTAAGTAGCGAAGTGGATTCTAGTATCCACATTGGCATGAAGACAGCGAAAGGAGTAAGTAGATTGGCTGAGGAATATATTCTTGAGTTAAAAGGTATCACAAAGATTTTCCCTGGTGTTCGGGCTTTGGATGATGTACATTTTCAATTAAAAAGAGGTGAAATACATGCACTAATGGGAGAAAACGGTGCAGGAAAATCAACCTTTATTAAGGTGATTACGGGTGTACATAAAGCGGAACAAGGAGAGATCTATTTAAATGGAATAAAGGTTGAATTTAAGGGACCAAAAGATGCCCAGGCAGCAGGTATCGCAGCAATCTATCAACATGTAACGGCATATCCTCATTTGACCGTAACTGAAAATATTTTCATGGGACATGAAAATATAAAGCATGGTATCATTCAGTGGAAGCAAATGAATCAGGATGCACAAAAACTATTGGAACAGTTGAATGCAGATTTTAAATCCACCGATGAGATGGGCTCTTTAAGTGTTGCACAGCAGCAGATGGTTGAAATTGCAAAGGCACTATCGTCCAACGCAAAAATTATTATTATGGATGAGCCTACAGCATCACTTACGAAAAATGAGTCTGAGAATCTTTATAGAATTGCTGAAAGACTACGAGATGACGGCACTTCAATTATATTTATATCCCATCGATTTGAAGATATGTACCGCTTGGCATCTAAGGTAACCGTATTCAGAGACTCTAAATATATCGGAACCTATGATGTAGATAAGATTTCAAACCAGGATTTAATAACTGCAATGGTAGGACGTGAGATCAATGATATGTTCCCAAAACCAGAGATTAAGATAGGTAAGGAAGTATTAAGAGTAGAAAAACTTTGCAGAGAGGGCTATTTCAAGGATGTATCCTTTTCAGTGCATGCTGGCGAAATCTTAGGTTTGACAGGTCTTGTCGGTGCAAGAAGAACAGAAGTAATCCAGACTATCTATGGTGTGGAGAAACTTGACTCCGGAAAGATCTTTCTGGAGGGTGAACAAGTAGAGATTCGTAATGTTCAGGATGCAATTAAAAACGGTATCGGACTTCTGACGGAAGATAGATCAAATCTTGGATTGATACTTAGTTGGGGCATCGGAAGAAATGTAACGTTAACTGAAATTGAGAAATATGGAAGTAGGTTGTTTACAAATGAAAAAGCAGAACTTGCTATTTCAAAAAAACTTGCTGAGGAAGTTGATACAAAGGCAGCTTCCATCTTTGATAAAGTAAGTACATTGTCTGGTGGTAATCAGCAAAAGGTTGCAGTTGCAAAGATACTTGCTTCCGACTTAAAGGTTCTAATCATGGACGAGCCGACAAAGGGAATTGATGTTGGTGCAAAAGCCGAAATTTATGATATTATGGGGCAGTTGGCGAAGAAGGGCTATGCAATTATTATGATTTCTTCTGAAATGCCTGAGATCCTTGCGATGAGCGATAGAATCATAGTAATGTGTGAAGGAAAAATAACAGGTGAGTTATGTCGTGCAGAAGCATGTCAGGAATTGATACTTGAAAAAGCTATGGAAAAATCATCAAAAACAACTTCAGGGAAGGGGCAGGGTGATCAGTAATGAAGATTAAGACTATGTGGAAAAAAATCACCGGTTCGCGTGAGGTGAGTTTGGTGTTTGTATTATTAATCCTTTGTGTATTTATTCAAAGCAGAAATAGTACTTTTCTTACGCCTGAAACGATAGAATCTTTATTTAAAAACTATGCAGTTGATTTTGTAGTAGCAGCTGGTATGATGCTGATACTTTTAATCGGTGCAATTGATATTTCGGTTGGTTCAACTTTGGCATTTTCGGGTATGGCTGCATCTTTATTTTTAAGAGATCACCCTGGAACACCGGTGAGCGTGGTATTCCTGATTTCAACCGCGATTGGACTCCTATGTGGACTTTTAATCGGTATCATTATTGCATATGGTAAAGTTCATCCACTTATCTGTACACTGGGTTTCATGAGTATTTATCGTGGTCTTGCTTATTTGATTGCAAATAATGAATGGGTTGCTGCATCACAGTTTTCAAAAGCGTATAAAGCATTTGCACAAAGCAGATATTTGGGATTTGGAATTGTAAATAATCTTGTCGTAATTGTCATTGTAGTTTATGTTGTATTCTATTTTGTTATGAAATGGACCCCTACAGGAAGAAAAATATATGCAGTAGGAAGTAACGCAGAAGCAGCATTGGTCAGTGGTATTAAGATTAAAAAAGTAAAAGTTGCCTGTTATTCTGTCCTTGGCGCCTTATGTGGATTATCTGGAGCAATGTATACTTCGCTATATGCTTCTTCGCAGGGGAATATGGCGGAAGGATTGGAAATGGATGTTATTGCAGCTTGTGTAGTCGGTGGTGTAAGCCTTAGTGGGGGACGTGGAAGTGTGATAGGAGTATTCCTAGGTACCTTGATAATTTCTATTATTGGAAAGGGACTTCCGCTTATTGGTGTATCACAATTCTGGCAAAAAGCAATTAAAGGTCTGATAATTCTTATTGCAGTAATTATCAACGTAATTGTTCAAAGGCAGATGAATAAAGCAGCATTAAAGAGGAGGGAGAATTAATCATGGCGAGTAAGTCTGGAAGAGTAATCAGCACGGATCAGAAATTCTCTTTGAATAAATTTCTCTTTCGGTGGGAGACGTTCTTAGTAATTGTTTTTATCGCAGTTAATATTATGAATATCACGATCTCGAATCGTTATTGGAGTGTGAACGGGTTGTTTAATGCAACCAATACATTCCTTTGTGTAGCATTCCTAACGTTACCGATGTGTTTTGTATTATTGATAGGAGAAATTGATATTTCGGTTGGTTCACAAGTGGCACTTGCAGCAGTTATATTAGGTGTCAGCTTTAATGCAGGATGTCCGATGTGGCTATCTATAATAATTGCAGTAACTGTTGGTGCAGCATGTGGTTTGCTTAATGGAATTATTTTAGTAACCTTTTATGAATTAAATCCGATGATTGTTACGCTCGGAACCCAAATCCTATATAGAGGTATTGCAGAAATGATCTTGAAGGATCAGGCAACCGGCGGTTTCACTTCGGTAAAATGGTTTAGTAAGCTATATTGGGGTAAAGTTGGTGGAGTAGTACCAATTATGTTTCTTGTATTTGTAGTTTGCGCAATCATTTTTGGAATAGTAATGCATAAATCAACATTTGGACGCAGAATGTTTGCTGTTGGAAGTAATCAACTGGCAGCAAGGTATTCTGGAATTAATATACCAAAGATGCGAATCATCATTTATACCTTAGCAGGTATTTTCAGTGGTATTTGTGCGATATTCGTTGCAGCACAAATGGGAAGTGCAAGACCGAATATCGGAACAGGTTATGAAATGGATGCCATTGGTATGTGTGTACTTGGCGGCGTTTTGACCGATGGTGGTAAAGGTAATTTTATTGGAGCAATGATTGCAGTATTCTTATTAGGTTTTTTGGAGTATGGTCTGGGCTTAGTAAATATTTCATCCAATATCATGATGGTAGTAAAGGGTGTACTTTTAATTTTTGCGGTAATGGTACCAAATTTAAATCTTGGAAAGATACTTAAAAGAGATTCAAAGGAAGTATAAGGAAAAACTATTTATGATACTCGCACTCTAGTGTTAGTATAAAATTTTAAAATTTGTGGAGGTAAGGAAAAATGAAGAAGATTTTTGGTTTAGTACTTTGCTTAACGATGATGGCAAGTTTACTTGTTGGATGTAGTAGCAAAGCTAACGACACAAGCAGTAACAAAGCAAAAACCCCTACAACTGCTGCAACAACTGGTGGGAATGGTTATGCAACAAATGCAACTTACGCGATCATCGTTAAAAGTGCAGGGAACCCTTATAACCAGAAGCAAATCGAAGGTTACAAACAGGTGATTGAAGAAAATGGAGGAAAATGCGTTATTCAGGAGCCAAAATCAGCTACTGCAGAAGATCAGATCACTTGTATAAACAACGCCATTGCGCAGGGTGTTGACTGCATCGCAATTGCAGCAAATGATACCGATGCTCTGGAGCCAGCTTTAATAGAAGCAAAAAATCAGGGTATTCACGTCCTATCCTTTGACTCTTCTACCAACGCAAACAGCCGTAAAGTATTTGTTAATCAGGCTGGTACCACCCAGATTGCTCAGGCATTAATGGATGCTATTCTTGACATTTCTGGAGGATCTGGTGATTGGGCAGTTCTTTCTGCAGCATCAACTGCAACAAACCAGAATGCTTGGATTGATGGTATGAAGACAGTGATGCAGGATTCTAAATATTCAAAACTTAACTTAATAGGTGTATATTACGGTGATGATGAATATCAGGCATCTTGTGATCAGACGGAAGCTATTTTAGCGGCTGATCCTGATATAAAAGTAATCTGTGCTCCAACCACTGTAGGTATTATGGCAGCAGCTAAAGTCCTTCAAGACAAAGGCTTAAGTGGTAAAGTTAAATTAACAGGACTTGGATTACCATCCGAGATGGCTGATTATATCGGTGATGACGATCAGCATTCTTGTCCTTATATGTTCTTATGGAACCCAATTCAGTTAGGCAACTTAGCAGCTTATACTTCTATTTCATTAGTAAATGGAACTATTACAGGTGCGGCAGATCAGAGCTTTACTGTTCCTGATATGACATTAGGTGATAATGGCTCTTACAAAATTACAGCTGCAGCAGATGGTGGAACAGAAATTATCTTAGGTGCACCTTTTAAATTTGAACCAAGCAATATTGCTGAATGGGCTAAGGTTTATTAGTTCATAGGTGATTAGAACAGTTTAGATAAATAATTGTATTAAATTACATGATACATAACTAGCAAATATTTTTATGAAACATATGGGATGGAAGGGGTTGCCAAGAAGCAACCCTTTTCTATTGTGAAAGGAAGTGATATTTGTGAAAAGAATGAAAGAAGTTAAAGCCTGCGAAAAAAGGTTCGGATTGATTCTAAAAGAACCCAAATAGATATTGACAGAATAAGGAAGAGATGATACTATTTAGTTAAACGTTAAACTATACAATTTATACAATACATCCGGGAAATATTTTCAGTTTTACGTCAAACTAAATAACACAAGGAGGTATTTACTATGAGAAAATTAAGAAAATCTATTGCAACAATTTTTGCAGCACTTGCTATTATGTCCTTGTTTTCTGTGAATGCATTTGCAGCTACGGACTTAATGAAGGATGGTAAAATGATAAGTGGTGGATTTGTGAATGCAGGGGAAGAAGCAGAAGGATGCGTAAAGGGGCCTGGTAACTGGACACAGCTTAACATGGGCGATTACGAGGTAAATGCAAAGTACTTACATATAGTGATGAAAGCGACAGGAGCGACAGATGCTGCACAAATCGTAATTTCAGACACCGCAACTTTTAATTTAAAAGATCTTGGTATCACTTTAACAGAAGAATACCAGGACGTAGTTCTTCCAGTAGATCAAAATGATCTTGCGATAATTTCTTGGGTTAACTTTACGGGACTTGACGGTGGAAGCAGCGTATATTATGTTAAAGATATGTTTTTATCCGATGACCAAGCTTCAAGTTTAGGAACCCCAGTGGTTGGAACACCTGCTGTTACTGAAGCAACAAGCAATACATCAGAGAATTTACCAAAGACTGGAGAGAATATGATACCAGTTGTTATACTTCTTGGTGTCGTAGCATGTGCTGGTATAGTATTTGTAGTTACAAAGAAAAGCAAGAGAGCATAAATTTTATAATTTGTAAGTGCTTATGATAAATTATTTAAGAATTATATGTCGTTAATAGCCAACCTTTTAATATAACAAAAGGCTGGCTATTTTTTTTGAGACACGATCTTTTTGACGATTACCATTTTTATACTAACTAAGTTAAATGTCACTATAGACTTTCATCCTCCAATGGATCTGCAAGTGACTTTTTATATTCGCCTAACTCGGATTCATTGATTTTCGAAGAAATTGTTACATTTTAGAGAGGCCAATTCATTAAATAATGAGAAAGTATCAGTTTTGTTTGTTGTTGAAGAAATGTGCTGTTGGTACAATGCTAACATAGACTTGAATAGATATCGATTAAGTTAGGAGGATACAATGAAAAAAGCATATGAAATAGCCAAAGACAAGAAAAAATTAAAAAAAGACAAAAATAATAAAATAGACTTTCTTGATGTAATTGGGTTAAAGATACAGCTTGCTATAGGATTTATTATCCCGATTGCCTTTATAATTTTAGTAGGACTAATTTCATATAAAAAAGCAGAAGATGGCATTGTAAAAAAGTATGAGGAAACA
>DPVV01000278.1 GCA_003526525.1 Lachnoclostridium phytofermentans
AAATTCCTCCAATCAAGAATTATTATACTTAATTCTTGACTAGAAGGAACCATTTACCACCATTGAAACAGAATAATTTACACTACCAGATAATTTGTTGTGCTGTAATAGTAGAAAAAATCCAAACGGTGCTTTTTAAGTAACATCGAAGCTACCGTTTGGATTTTATATGCAAAATACTTACTTTTTACTTATCAACATTCTGTATATTTAAAGTACTTAGACTAATCCTTTTAATATCTTTGGATAACATCCCTGAAGGTTCCCTTCCACCAGTATATTCCCAAAAGTACAACCACTCACCAACTATATTAAGGCGTGTTGTATTTCCATTGACTACAAACGGTTCAAATAAATTAGTATTTAAATCATATGTGTAAATTTTACTATCGGAATAATTAGATAGATAAAGAATATTATCCTTAATGTTAATCGATTGTATTTTATTTTTTCCACTAATAGTGACTTTTACTTCTGTATCCACATTAATCTTCTTACAAACTTCATCTTCCATATCTATGTAATATAAATCATCATCTACTATACCAAGTATATTATAAGTAGTGATCTGCAGATCTTTTATTAACGTTCCATCTAGATTATATAATAATATTTTTCTGCCACCGTAATTTACATTTTTAGACGTAGTAATGCAAACTATAATATCATCACAAATTGTAAATAAATCAATCAACTCATTGGATAATATTCTTTCATCATTTCCTTCTAAATCCATTTTAACTAAAGCATTTTTAGTTCCTGACTGCCTTGCATATAGTTCATTATTATATACTTGTAAATAAGCATATGTATCAGTCGATATAACTACTGTATTACTCCCATCTATTTTTGTTTGATATATCTTATTATTATCAGAATTATTTACATAGTAAAGATAATCACCTACAACATTTAAACTACTTCCATGAAAGTTTACTAATGCTATTTTATCTGTCCCATCGAGTTTTTCTCTAAAAATAATAGGTTTGTCTTCATTTTGATTACAATAATACATATAATCTGATTGTTCTGTAACATATCCACCATTAGTAATATTAGAGAATGTATTTCCTATTCTATTCTTAGTGTTTTCATTATAATATATTTCCTCTACATTATTTTTTTCTGTTGATTCAATATTTATTTCCTCTTGAATGTCTATTGGATTATTATCAATATCGGATAAATTTGTAATCTTATCAAAAAGCAAATCCGAATCTTCTTTTATATTAGCGTCTTTATTGCCACATCCTGATAAGCATAATATTAAAATCGATATAAGAATAAACGCTTTAATAGAAACCAAAAAATTCATACTTATTACTCTCCCTATATAATTTTATTTTTTTAAGATTCCCACAGGCTTTATATTAATATTTTATCATCTCCAAGTACTTGAGTCAAAATCCTATGCAAGCCTAATGAATTATATTATTTAATGAATTGCCACTCAAGTAAAAATCATATCATCATACTCCTTTGAAAACATTTACGATATCTCTATCGAATATTATCAAAATTTATGCTGATTTTATTTTTTCTAAACAATTACATTCGCATATCAATTATACTTCATCATACCAATTATGACAAGCATTTACAATTTTCTTCCTAGGAAAACTTGCATGTAAAGAGTAACAAATAATAATTAGGAAGTGTCACCAGGTCCCCATCCTCCCGTCACCTCATACCCATCTCATCTACACTTGGCTCCAATTTAAAATACCAAATCATTCCACCTAAGATATCAAATCTCTAGCACTTATTTGACTTTCCTGTCACATGGTTACTCGACAAAAAAAGTCTCACCTAAAGGTTGAGACTAAAAATTAATAGGTGAGACGTTGTGAACCCTAAATAAATTATTTTTCAATACAACAAATTTCTACATATAGCTTGAATCTTGCTCAATATTATTTTCAGTTGAATTAGTTGTACGATCATACCTACTATTATTTGTATCTATATTACCATTTAATTTATTATCAATATTTTTTAGAACTTCAATAATCTCTCCAAATCCATAGATCAGGAAGGATGAAACAGCCCCAACAAAAAATAACATCACAGGTGATAATAAACTTAATTTCACCTTCAAATCATAAAAATTATGACGATAATTTAGTTTAGCATTAAAATCAATAATATAGATTCCCCATAATATACCGATTATAAATGATAACCAAAATATTAATTTAGCAAGTGATTTTATTGTTTTCTGAATATTATCAAACATAACAAACCTCCAACTATTTTTATGTATCGTAGCATAAATTACATAATATTACAATACATTGCTTGATAGAGTGGTAGGATTAATATATTTCACGGTTGAAGTCCTACTTTAAATCTATAAGTTATTCCTATAAATCACTGTTCTTATTTCTCGTAGACTCAGTAAAGCCATGATAGAAGCAAACAACTTTTTATCCAAGGTCTCTGAAGGTAACTTAGCTACTTCCTTGCCAAGAAAATATTTGAATCGACGAGATGAAATTGGCCATATCTTGCAAAACTCTGCATCCTTACAGCAGCAATTACTACATATCGTAAGTAAGATAAAAGCATCCACTGAAGAATTAGTCATCTCCTCAGATACTCTATCTGCTGCTTCCGCTTCCACAGATACAACGGTAAATGAAGTATCTAATGCAATGGATGAAATCACGAAACAGGCAATGACACAAGCAAAACAAACACAAACTGCTTCAGATAATATTTCCATGATAGATACTCAGATGAATTCTATTACAGAAGCAGTTGATGCTCTTACTAAAACAGCGCTAACAATGTCAAAAGCAGAAAAACAATCCACTCAGATTCTTCATCAACTAAGTGAATCCAATGACCAGACGATGAACTCCGTTGACAAAATATCAAAGCAAACTGATATTACGAATCAAGCTGCACAAGAGATTCAAAAAGCAGTTGGTCTTATTCAAGCTATTGCAGAAGAAACTGATTTGTTATCCTTAAATGCAAGCATCGAAGCTGCTAGGGCAGGCGACTATGGCCGTGGATTTAGTGTGGTTGCTGAAGAAATCAGAAAGCTAGCAAACCAATCTAGAGCTTCCGCTAACGAAATTGAATTAATTATTAAGAAGCTTCTTCATGAATCTAATACAACAGTTGAAGTTATGAAAGAGGTAAAATCCAGTATCGATACTCAACAATCCTATCTTCATCAAACAGAACAAAACTTTGCATCGATTACCGAAGGTATCAATATCTCCTCAGATAACGTTAAGAATATTCGTACAAAAGTCGATGATTTAAATGATTCAAAGAATACTATCGCCAATGTCATTCGTTTACTTGCCTCGATATCACACGAAAATGCAGCTGTAACTCAGCAAACTTCAAGCTCAGCACAGGAATTAGACATTACAGTAAATAACTTAGCTCGTTCCTCTCAGGCGCTTAAAGACATTGCACGTGAATTGGACAATCAATTATCTGTTTTTATAATTTAGTGTTACATTCTGATTCACTCATGGCTACTACAATTGCGATATAGAAATCTGATAAAGTATAACATGCAAATATCCCCTCTCCTTCGTGGGGATATTTCTTTTTTTCAAAAGTAAATTCTTTTATTTTAAATCGAATGTCACCCCATTAATCTGCTAATACTTTATATAATTCAGTCATCTAATGAAAGGAGCTTTCTAAATGCGTGTTCGAAGAACAATAAAACCAATAGTCGCAATAACAAAAAATGAAAATGAGTCGCTTGCCATAGAAGAAGGACTTCAACTTATTCAGTTTTCTACCATGATATCACCTGAAGATGTGGTAGTGATAACACCTAACTGGGTCTCCCCAGCCAGTCCTTGCAGTGGCAGAGTTGTAGGACCTGAAAGTTTACGGACCATTATACGACTAGTAAAAAGTTGTAACCCTAAAAGAATTGTCGTTGCAACTGGTCCTGGTGATGAGGATGTAATTAGTCTGATGGAACAAGTAGGATTTGCAAGTATTATCAAGGAAGAAAAAGTAGAATTCATAAATCTAAACCAAGGTCCATTTATTAGTATTGATATCAATCATCCTTGTCCCTCCAGACTATGCTTAAATCAGCTTTATAATGAAATGACCTTCCTTATCTCCTTTACCCAGCTTAAAATTCATGAAGAAGCTACGATTTCTGCTGCGATTAAGAATATTACTATGGGTTGGCCTGCTGGGGACGAACAAGGTTATCCCAAAAAGGAGCTTGGAATTCATGATGATTTGCATGATTTTATCGCTGCTATGTTTGAGAAATTCACAATTGATGTTTCCATAGTAAGCGCAAGTCCTGCTATGATTGGTACTGGTCCACACAAAGGAACTGCCATTCATACTGGAATGGTTTTATGTGGTACGGATCCTGTAAGTACCGATGTAGTTGGTGCAAGGTTACTTGGCTTTAAACCACAAGCAATCCATTATCTCCATAAGATTATTAAAAAGGGACTTGGACGAAGTACCTTTGATACGAAAACAAAAAAAGGAATCCATTTTTCTGGAATTTTAATTGAAGATGCTGAAGAAGAGTTTAGCCGTTTAGCCTATAAAAAGCAGTTTGCGGTGGACTCTAATCAAGAGGACTCCTAAGTACTGCTCTTGTGTTTACTCAAGATTGTCTGGATATTGAGAAAAAGTTGCTAAATTGATAGTTTTCCTATCCTATTAGCAACTCTTTTTCAACACCATTTCAGTTATTATTGACATCAAAACTCGAATCTTGCAAATCATTTCTGATTTCTTTGATACCAAATCAATGCAACATAAATAAAAAATACCTCTAGTATATTAAATACAACATTACATTGTTATTTTTAATAGGATCTTGCATTATAGACAACTTTATAATCATCGTACACTGGAATACTTATTTTTTCAAAATTTAAAAATAATGATTTGGGATTTTCTAAAATGGAAGAACCAACATCTATATTAGTTTGATTCCAGAAATTATCGATAGCAACAATTTTTTTATCTTTATAATAAACTACATAAGCCTCTACGCATAGTCTATCATTTGAATTGTTATTTACATGTAAATTAAATAGTTCAATACTATCATCGATTCTCTTCATATCATTATAATATACATACGAATAAGGTGTTTTTTCTACCACTACATCAACACTATTTTTTTCAGTTAATTTTGATTTTAATCCATTGTAATTAAAAAATATACTTTCAATAATAATTTTATAACTCTTATAAGACTTATTTGTTTTTTCAAATGTCAAAACCTTGCTATCGTTTCCGAATAAATTAGTTTGAAATTTATTGCTAACTGATACAATTTTGTCATTTTCATCATAGAATGCTAACTTATATTCAAAATATAAGTCAATTCTGCTATTATTGGTTAAGATACAGGAAATTACATTTTCATACTCACCATATTCATAACCAAAATTATCAACGGCATCCATTATATTTTTTTTCGAAGGATCAACATGGACAATACAGCTAAATGAATAATTTTCAAAAGAAACATTAATTTTAGTATTACCAAAAGATTTACCTGTTACCACACCATTCTCATCGACTGTAGCTATATTTGTGTTAGCTGATTTCCATGTTATTTTAGAATCCTTATATTTTATTGGTAAATAGCAAATTTTTAAGCTGAATTCACCATCTAACCCCAGTATAATAGAATTACGTTCAAGTTGAGGTTTATGAACCGTAACTAAACACTTCAATTTTTTATTATTTATCTCTGCTGTAATTTCTGCAAAACCATTTTTAATTCCAGTTACCACCCCATCTGAACTAACTGTAACAATTGACTTATTATTTGTAGACCACTTAGCCTTTGATTTAGTGCCAGTTATTTTTAACTGGAATGTTTCTCCAATATCTAAATTAATGGTGTTTTTGTTTATTTTAATCGAAGAAGCTTGAGTATAAACCATAATAGGAGCAAATAATGATGCTAATACTAATAATATAAATACTAATAAAAAACATGCTCTCTTGTAATTTTTAACTATTTTCATTTTCCTCCATGTAAATATTTACCATAATTATACACATGATATTAGTTTATTACAAGATATTTAATCCTAATTTTATTTTTATTATTTCATTCGAAAATACATATATGTAATATCATGGGTAAAATACATTGTTTTTACTAAACCCATTGCATTTATTTATAATTTCATATAATGGTTTAAACATTAAAATAAGCCCACTGATATTTGATATACCCCCTGTCAAGT
>DPVV01000276.1:0-2247 GCA_003526525.1 Lachnoclostridium phytofermentans
TATCCGGATTGAATCTAAAAAGACTGAATGTGATGCGGAATGCTTTCTGAACGGAAGTGTTCCGCATCACTTATGAAGGAGGACAGAAATGCAACAATTTGATATAAGAGATGATTTTTATCTGAATGGAGAGAAATTTAAGATTATATCCGGTGCAATCCATTATTTCCGTATAGTTCCGGAGTATTGGCGTGATCGACTGGAAAAATTGAAAGCAATGGGGTGTAATACAGTAGAAACCTACGTGGCATGGAATATGCACGAGCCTAAAAAGGGGCAGTACTGCTTTGAAGGCATGTTAGATTTGAAACGCTTCATCTTACTAGCACAGGAGCTGGGATTATATGTGGTTGTAAGACCATCTCCATATATTTGTGCAGAGTGGGAGCTTGGCGGACTTCCAGGCTGGTTGTTAGCAGAGGATGGCATGAGATTAAGGGCATGTTATGAACCTTTTCTTAAACATGTCAGAGATTATTATCAGGTTCTGTTTCAGATTCTTGCCCCTCTCCAGCTGCCTTATGGTGGACCGATAATTCTAATGCAGGTAGAAAATGAATATGGGTATTACGGAGAAGATCACAATTATATGGAAACAATGAAGCAGATAATGCTTAACAATGGGGTGGTGGTTCCTTTCGTAACTTCTGACGGACCAAACGATGAGTCCTTATCCTGTGGTTCTACGAAAGGGGCACTTCCTACAGGGAATTTTGGATCTGGAACAGAAGAAAGATTTCAGATATTGAAAAAATACACAGATGGGGGTCCTTTAATGTGTACAGAATTCTGGGTGGGTTGGTTTGATCACTGGGGAAATGGTGGACACATGACAGGTAATTTGGAACAAAGTACAGTCGATCTTGATAAGATGCTAGAGTTAGGGAGTGTGAATATCTATATGTTTGTTGGAGGGACTAATTTTGGCTTTATGAACGGTTCTAATTATTATGATGAACTTACTCCAGATGTAACTTCCTATGACTATGATGCTGTTCTTACAGAAGCTGGGGACTTCACTATGAAATATTACAAATATCGTGATGTGATTGCAAAATACACTACCATTCTGAAAGTGAATTTTTCTACTAAGATTGTGAAAAAGTCCTATGGTACATTGGAGATTAAGGAAAAAGTAGGGCTTTTTGAGACTCTGTTGGATTTAGGAGAGCCTATCTACGACACTTTCACAAAACCTATGGAGAAACTTAATCAGAATTACGGATATATTCTTTATCGTTCTAGATTAGAGAGAGAACAGGGGATTGATAGTATCCGACTTCATGGGGCTAATGACAGGGCTAATATCTTTCTGAATCAAAAAATGATTGCCACACTCTATGACAGAGAACTTCTTGAGGAAAAAAAAGTTGAACTGCCGATAGAAAAAGGAGCACAGCTCGATATCCTGGTAGAAAATATGGGACGTGTGAATTTTGGCCCTCGGATGGAGAACCAGAGAAAAGGAATTGCACAGTGCGTACAGATTAATGGACATATGCACTATAATTGGGAACATTATTGTCTACCTCTTGATAATCTTGAGAAACTTGATTTTACAAAGGGTTATACCGAAGGTGCACCAGCATTTTATAAATTTTCTTTCGAAGTAGAAGAGGTAGGGGATACATTCCTTGATTTTGAGGGATGGGGAAAAGGTTGTGCCTTTTTAAATGGTTTTAATCTTGGTAGATACTGGGAGGTAGGACCTCAAAAACGTCTTTATATACCAGCACCTTTGTTAAAGAAGGGATGGAATGAGATTATTATGTTTGAAACAGAAGGCAAAGTAAGAAACACGATAGAATTAAAGGATGAATCAGACGTCGGCTAATGAGCATAGATAATGTAAACAATGTGGAAAACACGGAAGAAATGGGATATAATAAAGCAAATCTATCTTGAATAGATTTAACTATTTCATAGATTAATAAATTAAGAATTATATCAAGGGGTTATAACATATGGAAAAAGATAATATCAGCATTTATACAATTGCAAAGGAAGCAGGTGTTTCACCGGCTACGGTTTCGAGAGTACTAACCGGAAATGCCAGAGTGAGTGAAGAAAAAAAGGAAAAGATTGAGGCACTGATTAAGCAGTATGACTTTAAGCCAAACGCTCTAGCCAGAGGGCTTAGTAATATCGAAACTAAAATCATAGGCATTCTGGTTTCAGATATTCGAAATCCTTTCTATGCTACCATGGTTGTGGAATGTGAACGCTATGCGATTGCCAACGGTTACA
>DPVV01000276.1:2466-3507 GCA_003526525.1 Lachnoclostridium phytofermentans
GGATTGCCAACGGTTACATGTTAATGGTTTGCAATTCGCTTGGTAGCAATAGCCTGGAGCATGATCATATCGATAAGTTGGCTTCTCAAAAAGTAGACGCTATCATACAGATAGGTGGAAAAGTAGATGAACTGGTTTCTGATGAACAGTATGTAGAGATGATAAATAGCATAGCAAATAAAATGCCAATTTTGATTACTGGTAAACTAGATGGCGCAGATTGCTATCAAGTGAACATTGATGAAGGTCAGGCAATGGAAATCGTACTAGAATATTTAATACAAAATGGCCATCAAGAAATTGCACTCGTGGGTGGACGGGCGGATGTAAAATCCACAATGGATAAGCGATTTCGTTACAGACAGATTATGAGAAAATACGGGCTAACCATACGAGAGGAATATATCATTAGTGGGAAAACCTACGATATAGAAGGTGGCTATGATGCTATGAAGGAGTGGATGAGTAATGACTTTCCAATGCCTTCGGCCATTATTGCTATTAATGATTTTACGGCGGTAGGTATTATGCGTTTTTTAAAGGAACACGGACTTTCCATTCCTAAAGATGTCTCAATTGCCAGTTTTGATAATACCTATATGACAGAAGGTTGTGAACCAAATCTTACTAGTGTAGGTTATGATTATAAAGCTTTTGGTGAATGTTTAATCAAGACAGCCATTGCAGCAATTCATAAGGAAGAACCGCCAAGAACTCAGCTCATTAAGTCTAAGCTATATGTCAGGGAATCTTGCAGGAAGTTTTGAGGGGAATACGATGTTTTATGAAATGGATTGCAGTTGTTTGCCTTCGGTACGACTGGTAGATCGTACAACGATTGATCCTCCTTATATCCATAGAAGGAGGAAGGCAAACGAGTATATTCTATATCTAATTATAAAAGGAACTATGTATCTGGAGGAAGGCGGTAAAAAATTAGAATTGATCCCAGGTGATATGTACATATTGGATCCGATGTATGAACACGTTGGAACCCGTGCCTCCTGGTGTGAATATTATTATATACATTTTACTCATCCA
>DPVV01000006.1:0-3147 GCA_003526525.1 Lachnoclostridium phytofermentans
CGCTCTTCCGATCTCTGGCAGAAGAAGGGATAGAATCAAAGCGCTGCTTTATGAGAAGGATGGATTCATCCTCCTTTATAAGCGGTTAACAGGCACTGGCTGTTATAGGTGGCCACGAAATCAGGCTGAGGTCAAAAATCTAACATGGCGGGAATTCGAATGGTTAATGCAGGGATTGGAAATAGACCAGCCAAAAGCCATAAAACCACCTTCAAAAAATGGGGATAACATATCAGAATTATCCTCAGTGTGTTGATACATATCCACTATATAAAAGTACCTCAATCCCTTGAAAATACTGAACTTTTTGTCATTTTTAGCTTCTATTTGAAGCTAATTTATGGTAAAATAAAGATATCAAAAATCAAGGAGTTTCAAAGGTGAATACATCTGCCAGAGACCTTCAATTCCGAGAATTGAAGGATACCATTTCACAACTGAATATAACCATAGGGTCTCAGAACAAGCTAATAGTTTCACTTCAGGAATCAGTTACTGCAGCTAATGCCCGTGAAGAAGAACATCTTCGCAACGAGACTGCTCTTAGGGAACAGATTGAATATTTGACAAAGAAGCTCTTTGGTGCATCAAGTGAAAAGCGTACTGATCTGATTGATGGCCAGCTTGACCTGTTCGATGAAGCTGAACAGTGCAATACTGACTCAGCTACGCAGATAGTGCCTGAGCAGGAAACTATCGTTAGGGAACATACCCGCAAACCTAAGACTACGCTTGAAGAAAAGCTGAAAGGCATACCAGTTAAGAAAGTACGTATACCACTTTCAGAAGAAGAAAGCATTTGTCCTTACTGCAACACACCTCTTGAAGTATTAGGCGAGGAAGTTGTGCGTAGGGAATTAGAGTACATTCCTGCAAGTGTCAAAGTCATTGAATATGTAAGTGTTACTTATATATGTCCACGATGCAATAAAGAAGATGATGAAGCATACATCGTTAAAACAAAAGCTCCCAAGGGGTTGATGAAACACAGCCTTGCATCACCATCTTCAGTAGCCTGGGCAATGTATCAAAAGTACGCTAATGGCATGCCTCTTTACCGGCAGGAAAAGGACTGGAGCCAATACGGCATTGAGTTAAGCCGTACAACACTTGCCAACTGGATCATCTACTGTGCTGATAAGTATTTTAGCCCTATGTATGAGTACTTCCACAGGCAACTGCTGAAGCGACAGTTTTTAATGGCAGATGAAACAACCGTGCAGGTCCTTAATGAACCAGAGCGGAGACCACAAAGTAAGTCTTACATGTGGCTGTATCGTAGTGGTGAGGATGGGCTTCCAACCATCATTCTTTATGGCTACACACCTACCAGAGCTGGGGACAATGCCGGTGACTTTCTGGCAAGCTTTGAAGGTTATCTTGAGACCGATGGATACCAGGGATATAACAAGGTTCCTAATATAAAGCGCTGTTGCTGTTGGGCTCATGTACGCCGATATTTTATCGATGCAGTACCAAAAGGTAAGGAATACGATTACAGTAATCCAGCCGTGCAGGGAGTTCAGTTCTGTAACAAGTTATTTCAATATGAGGACTCTTACAAGAAAAAAGGATACTCATATGAAAAACGCAAAGAAATACGTCTTGAACAGGAAAAGCCTGTTTTAGATGCTTTTTGGTCGTGGCTTGATAATCAGCATCCAGTTCGAAATTCACGATTGGATAAAGCTGTTAACTATGTCCAGAATCGACGCCAGTTCCTTGAAATGTATCTTGAAGATGGACGCTGCAGTTTCTCAAATAATCTTAGCGAGAATGCAATTCGCCCATTTACAATCGGAAGAAAGAACTGGTTATTTAGTGATTCAACAGATGGAGCTAATGCCAGCGCAACAGTATACAGTATCGTTGAGATGGCAAAGGCACATAACTTAAATATATACAAGTATCTGGTTTACCTTCTTGAACATCGTCCGGAAGCCAAGCTGTCTGATAAGAAGCTTGAGCAAATGGCTCCTTGGAGTCAGGAAGTAATAGATGCTTGCAATAACAAAGTGGAGTAAAATGATCCAGATATTAGGAGGATGATTAATTGGAAAGTGGAGCAAAATAATCCACTTTCCAATTATTTTGTTAACGTCCTTTTATTAGGCGCTTACCGTAGATAAAACCTAATACGCTAAATATTTTTGTTATGTACGTTACATTTGTAAATCGTTCCATCTGTAAATTACTCTTCAAAAATCACTTTTTCAATTGCTCTTGTTAGTACTCTCCTATATTAGTATGGGAATACATTTATAGATTAGACGATTTCAATTACTATTAGTTCCTATATAATGTTTTCAAAATATAAAAGCAAAATGCTGAAATTCTTTATACTGTTTTCATAATTATTTTTTGATAGATTCTGTATGATATAAAACATCAGGTACTCGATGTAAGTACCTGATGTTTTTTCTAATATATTTCAAAGCTGCGGAGAACGTTACCTTGAATCACTTTGATATTAGGATTTTTAGACGTATAATTCTCAAGATATTTGTGATTTTTTAGCACTTCACTATATTCAGTATTTGATACTTCTTCTTTAATAACAAAATTTTTATCTTTCTTAGCCATCAACAAGCTTTGCCTTTTTATTTCCTTTGGAAAGTTCAAAAGTTGCTAGATTTGGAAAAAGCTCATAAGGAAAGTTGTAACCATCTCCTGTAATAATAATTTTAGTAACAGATGGAATTTCTGGGAAAAAGTATCGATATGACGTATCGCGGTTGCAATTTTCTGGTATTGTTAAGGTTGTTATCTTTGCTTTTGGTGGTAGTAATGTAAGCATCATATTATTTTTTTTATATAGTAATCCACCATAAAGTATAAAATATTTATTTCCTTTTTCAACTTCTATTGTTTCTAAAGAATCCCATCTTCCTTTGTTTAGACCTTTTACTTTTTCTTCATAAGAATACCAAGATAATTGTTTTAATTCTTTTAAGTCTCTCGGTAGTGTAATTTTCTTTACCTTTCGAATGGTTGGTATCGTACTTTCCTCTAAAGTTAGGCTTGTAATGGTGCTAGGAAACTTTAAGTGCTCGACCGATTTCTTTGATGGCCATGCAACTAATTGAGTTTTGTCCTTATTATATAGCACTCCATCTACTGTTTCATATTTTGGATGACTCGTAATTT
>DPVV01000006.1:3248-10015 GCA_003526525.1 Lachnoclostridium phytofermentans
CTGAACCGCTAATAATCCGGTTCATACAAATTTATTAATCCTGAAGGAAGAACCAAAGTATCAATCGTCGCGTACTTAAAACTATCTATTGCTATATCCTTAACAGTTAATGGTATGATGTAACGTTTTTGCTTTTTCCCTTGTGGGTAAGCTATTAATGCTGTCTTATCATTATTAAACCAAACGCCCCCCTCCACGGTATAATAAAAGTTATCTTTCGCAACTTCAAATGCTTGTAAATTAGGCAGATTTCCATAATCTGAGAACGGTTTGTAACTTAGTCCAAATCGAGTTCCTAACACTATCTTTTCAAGATAAATATTATACCCAAAAGCTTGCTCAGCTATAGAAGTTATAAACTCTGGCATGATATAAATCTTTTCTGGCTTTGAGGATGGATAATGAAGTAATGATGTTTGATCTTTGCTATATAATACTCCATTCACTGATAAGAAATAGAGGTTCTCTTTACTAACCTCAATGTCTTCTAATTTGGATAAGAAGTAGTTCTCATTTATTTTCTCATTTTCCCTAATAGTATGAAATGATCTCCCAATGTCTTCTAATGTAGATGGTAATATTATTTCTTTTACATTAGGAAATGGAAAGAATACAAATCTACCTAAACTTTCAACTCCTTCTTCAAAAATAATTTTCTTAACTTTAGGGTAAGCATCGTTTCCTTCGAAAGAATTAAAATCTACATTCTTAGGGATAAGTATAGTTTCTTCCCCCTTATAACTGCTATTATTTCCCCAAACAAACTGATCTTTCTCATTTACTACCATTCCCTAAGCAAAACCAGTGTTTGTTAGGAGTAAGAACATTAGTGTTACTAGTAAAAAAGCAATGATTTTTTTCAAATAGTTCATATCGTAGCCTCCCCTTTAAATTCTAATAGGTATGCAATGTAATATTGTCAAAATGGATAGGTTGAAAATTATTATGATACCATTTTTTAATCCATAAATCTCCATCCTTAAGATATTGGCATTGACTACTGCTATCGATATAAATATCTTTTAAATAAGGATTATAATTTAAATTTCTTACATCATAAATATCGTCAACTTCTTTTGGTAAATAGTAATTAGAATTCGTTTTTCCAACGGGATAGGCAATAAGCACCGCAGTACCATTAGAATATAATACTCCATCAATTGAGGTATGGAACTGATTAGTCGGATCAACTTCAATTTCTTTTAAAGCACTAAAATAAAGCAAAGCATCTCCATAATTATGATTTTCTCCGTCTGTGTAACTAACATCTCCAAACCAATGTACACTCTGTGGAATTTTTAAAGTTTGTAAATAGTGATTTTCATTTCCAAATGCTACGACTTCTACAGTGTCAGGAATTTGATACACTTTATCCGTTTTAGCTGATGGATACACCAATAATACCGATTTGTCTTTTGATAATAGTACACCCTCTACTGAAATATAATAAGGATTTTCTTTTGATACAACAAATTCTTTTAAATTCGGGCAATCAGTACCCGTTGGTATTGTATATATTCCGTAATCATAATCATTAACAAAGTCATATAGTTTGCAATTATCTGATACTACGAGTTTTTCAAGATGATTCTGTTTGACTAGTTGGTCATTATCTACATTAGTCACTGTCTCTGGAATCTTAAATTCTTTCGCTGGTAAATCAATTGGGTACCAAAGGACTTGAGTTTTCTCTTTATTATATAAAACACCATTTTCTATAACAAATAATTTATTATCTCTATCAATTTTTAGTTCTGAAAGGTTTACAAAACCGCCTAATAGTACACGATAATAAGGTTTTAGTTTACCTTTAAACTTTCTGAGATTTTTAGGTAATGTTAATACCTTTGTTGTGTTTTCTGTACAGAATAATTCCATGGGAAAGACTTCTAAGTTGTTATGTATTGTTATGTCTGTATCTTTATTTTGGTTTGGATACAGCCTTAAATTCTTGTAATCACTTGAATATAATACTCCATCATACTGTTTAAAATAAGGATGTTGTTTATTCACAAAAATTTGTTCGATACGATTATCAGCTGTCCCAATAATGGCTGTAAGAGCGTCAGGAATCGTTATCTGCTTTACTTTATTAAAATGCTTAATCATGCTGCAATCTAGATATGTTAATTCTTGTGGTAATATAAGAGATTCTACTATCTTTTCTTCCGGCCAATAATAAAGATAGCTTTTGTCTTTACTGTAAACTACACCATCAATTGAAGTTAAGCTTTTATTTTTCTCTGAAATTATTACTTTAGTAAGAGGTGTATTCTTGAAAATGCCACTATAAAAAGATCTGAAGCTTGTTGGCAACGATATTTCCGTTAAATTTGTCTTCGCAAACGCTTCGCTTTCTATCAATATTACACCTTCCGGAATAATAACTGAATTGATTGGAACATTATTAAAAGCACTATCCTCTATTATTTTAGTACCGGCTTCTACTACAGCATCCTTATTTCCATTGTATGGATAAAGAATTAACCTATCCTTTGATTTATTATATAAAACACCATTAATGCTTGAGTAAGCTGAGTTCTTCTCATCTACTAAAAATTCTTTTAGATTAGGTAGCGGATATGTACTAATAGAAGATATGCTAGTAATGTTTGCAGGAATGTAAATACTTATAGCATTAGTAAAACATGTTAATTCATATAAGCCAAGATATGTTTCTGTAGTATCAATTTTAATATGTTTTACTTTTTCAAACTTTGTTAACAAGTCTTTGTTATCTGTATCAATTGAAGTATTATGAAGAATAATTGTATCCTCATTCTCAAAAGTATAGTCAGGATTGTTATTAACTGCTGAAGCACCCATAACTTTTATTTCGTTATTGTAACAATTACAAAAAATAATAAGTGTTAAGATTCCAATGATCATCAATATTTTTCTCTTATTCATTTTACCCCCATAATATAATCCCTTATTTTTACAACTAGTATCTAAAAGATGTTTGTCAATTATATGTCATAATTTGGTATTATATATGCACATTAATAAGTTTATTACTTATTCTAAAAATAGGTTTTTTGTCTAAAATTTTTATCTAATATTCGAGATGCGCTTAAGTATTGGCGCGTGGGCAATGCACCTCGTACCTCATCACCTGACAAAGAGCCACACTAACAAAGTCAGAAGCTTAACGATGTCGTAGGCATCTGTAGCATACAAAAGGGAAGGTTCCTTTTCAAAGAACCTTCCCTTACGTATTATTTTCTATCTTAAGAGGGTATTACTGATATAAACAAGGTGCAATATCAGCTGAATTGTAATTTTCTGAATTATACCACTGGCAACCAGTATCTACATCTTCTACCTTCTCACCCTTTGCTGCTGCAACAGCTAAGCGAACTGCATTATAGCCAATGGATACTGGATCTTGTGTAACAGAACCATAGAAAACCTTATTCTTAATGGCATCAATCTGAAGTGCACCTGAGTCGAAACCAACTGCTATAACTTTACCTTCACCAAGCTTATTTAGACCTTCATTAGCGTTAATAATACATTTTGCTGCAAATTCATTAGATCCATAAATTGCAACTAAGTCTTCTTTGTTTAATAATGTTAATGCTTCGGTCTTTCCTGCATTATCAGTAACTTCTGCTGGAATACGAACTTCAATGATAACTTTAGCACCATCTGATTTACGGTTATACTTATCATGACCTTCTACGCAGGAATTATTTTCACCAATTAAAGAACTCATCTTGTCAACAAAACCTGAAGTACGTTTTACAATGGAATCTGAGTTTGCTTCTTGGGATACTACACCTATACGAACAACATTGGATGGATTTGTTACTTTGTCTTTAATCGCTTCGTACATCTTTGTAGCTGCTAATTCACCTGCTGCATAATTATCTGTAGCTGCATTTGCTTTCACAGCGCCTTCTGGAGCACCTGGTACACCTGAATCAAAACCAATGATTGGAATACCTTGTGATTGAGCCTGGCTAAGTGCATCCAAAGCTGCTTTCGTATCAAGAGCTGCAAGACAAATTGCAGAAGGTTTTTTATTAATTGCATTGTTGATTTGTTCTACTTGCGTAGCAATTGCACCTTCACCCTCTGGACCTACAAAGTTTGTTTTAACTTTAAATTCTTGTTCTGCTTTCTTACTTCCTGCTAATACCGCTTGCCAAAAGTCATGTTGGAACCCTTTTGCTACAATTTCGATCGTCATTTCTTTACCGGTACCACTTGTAGCTTTGTCATTGGAATTGTCCTTCTTACACCCAGACAGTAGACCTAACATCATAACTGCTGTTAAGGAAATCGCGATAACTTTTTTTGCTTTCATAAACAAATCCTCCTTTTTTAATAGCTTTTATGTAAACTAAAAGCATACAAAATTAAGTTTTAACTTCGAAATAAGTTAATGTGATTTATTTTTACGGTTTTCTTATCTTTTTTAACAAGATTTTCTTTTACGATTTCTAACATCTAAGTAAACAGCGATAATCAATACAATACCGGTTATTAATAACTGATAATGTGGTTGTAAATCAATGAATGGAAGTCCTGTCTTTAATACGCACATAATAAATACACCGATGATTGTACCAATTACAGTACCAACTCCACCTGCCAAAGAAGTACCACCAATTACAACGCCTGCAATTGCTTCAAGCTCAAATCCATTCCCTGTACTAGGCATTATTGTAGAGTTGATTGCGGCATATGCGATACCAGCAATTCCAGCAAAAGTACCACTTATGACATAGGCTAATATCTCCCATTTCACGATGTTCACACCAGATAGTCTTGTTGCTTCCTTGTTACTTCCCAATGATAATATGTATCTTCCTGGTTTTGTTTTTGTTAAAATAATAGTCATCACTATCATGCATATCAGCAATAGAATAATACCTGTTGGGAATCCAGATGGAAAATGCTCTGTAGAACCGGTACGAAAAATTGATTTATACCAACCATCTGTAGAGGTTCTAAGTGGAAATGTTATACTCTTAGTCTTTGTTATAATAGAACCTAATCCTCGTGTCACCATCATGGTTCCAAGTGTTGCAATAAATGCTGGAAGTTTCATAACTGCAACCATAATTCCATTACATAAACCAAAGAAAGTGCCGCATAAAACGATAATAATAAGGCATAACCATAACGGAACTCCCTTTTCATATAGCACACCACCAGTAAGTGCGGAACAAATTAATACCGTACCTATAGACAAATCAATTCCACCAGTTACAATAACAAAGGTTACACCAATTGCCATGAACCCAATATAATACGAAGAGTCAAAAATACTGACTAATGTACTCATGGTACGAAATGCTGGACTCATCAAGCAGAAAAATAGATAAATTACGATTAATGCAAGTAGCGCTGCAACCTTCTGAGTTCCGATTGACTTTATTTTGTTTACTAACTTATTCATTAATTTCCCTCCAATTAATCCCTTAACGTTGCGTATTGCATAATATTTTCCTGACTTGCTTCTTCAATAGATAGCTCTCCTGTTTTCTTGCCTTCACACATCACAACAACACGATCACTCATACGAAGAATTTCAGTTAATTCCGAAGAAATCATTATGATTGATTTTCCTTCTTTAATTAACTCATTCATCAAGGTGTATATTTCACTTTTTGCACCAACATCAATTCCTCTTGTCGGTTCATCAAAGATTATGATATCGCTATTTCTGATTAACCATTTTGCAATAACAACCTTTTGCTGATTTCCACCGGAAAGGTTCTTAACATAGGTAGCTGCCGATGGAGTTTTTGTATTTAGTAGTTTAATATATTTTTCTGAGTCCTGCCTAATTTTCTTATTCTTTAGAAAAATTCCTTTCGTATAGTGCTCTAGGGTAGCTAGAACAGAATTATCCGCAACTGACTTTTCTACTATAATTCCAAATCGTTTTCGATCTTCTGAAAGGTAACCGATACCATATTTAACCGCATCCATTGGAGAATTTATCGTTACCTGTTCACCTCTAACATAGATTTCACCACTATCTATCTTATCTGCTCCAAAGATTGCTCTTGCAAGCTCTGTTCTTCCAGCTCCCATAAGTCCTGAGATACCAAGAATCTCTCCTTGTTTTAAATCAAAACTAACGTCTTTTACCATTCTACCTGCATTTAAATTCTTCACTGATAGAACGACCTTAGCATCCTCTTTTACATTACTAAACTGTTTTGGATCTTCATAGATAACACGTCCAACCATCATATTAATAATATCAAATTTACAACATTCATTGGAAATTAACGTACCGACATATTCACCATCACGCATGATTGTTACGCGGTCTGTGATTACCTTAATTTCATCCATACGATGAGATATGTATATTATAGCTATCCCTTTTTTCTTTAAATCTCTTATAACTTTAAATAATTCATTGATCTCTACTTCTGTTAAAGCAGCGGTTGGCTCATCAAAGATAATAACTCTTGCGTCTGTTGATATTGCTTTTGCTATTTCAACCATTTGCTGTTTTCCAACTGTAAGGTTACCCATAATTTCTTTAGGATTAATTGAAATATTCAATTTATCAAACAATGCAAGTGCTTTCTCATTCATTTTATTGTCGTTGATAAAATAACCTTTCATATCTTCTCTGCCTATGAAAAGATTTTGCGCGACGGTTAAATGATTCATCATGTTCAACTCCTGGTGAACAATTGTAATACCTGCATCTTTTGCTTCCCGTGGATTTTTAAATTCGATTTCTTTCCCGTCATAAAGAATCGCCCCTGAGTCTTTGCTATAAATTCCAGTTA
>DPVV01000008.1:0-2744 GCA_003526525.1 Lachnoclostridium phytofermentans
ATTGTAGTTCCTTGAGGAATATCAAAAGATACGTCATCCACTGCTTTTAAATATTGTGTAGGACGACCCAATAAATCTGTTCCGATGGTAAAATATTTTTTAAGATGTTGAACTGATAAGCATATCTCACTCATCCTTTACCACCTCCGTACTTTCATTCTCTTCATGCTTTGTATCATTATATAAATAACATGATACAAGATGCGTATTACTAAATTTTCTTACGCTTGGATATGGGCCTTCACAAGCAGCATGACAACGGTCGCAACGATCCTTAAAATAACATGTTTGAGGCATATTAATTGGATTTGGAACCTGACCAGGAATACTGTATAAGCGATCCACCTTTTTATTTACTACTGGTTTACTCTTCATTAAACCAACCGTATATGGATGCTTTGGTGATAAGAATATCTCTTTTGCAGTTCCCATCTCAATAATTCTACCTGCATACATTACAACAACAAAATCTGCCATCTCTGCTACTACACCAAGATCATGTGTAATTAACATAATACTACCATTTATTTTTTCACGCACGGAACGAAGTAAGTCTAGTATCTGTGCTTGAATCGTAACATCTAGTGCTGTTGTTGGCTCATCTGCAATAATTAATTTAGGATTACAAACAAGTGCCATCGCTATCATTACACGTTGTCGCATACCACCTGACAATTCATGTGGAAAATTATCATAAACACCTTCTGGGCGAGCAATTCCAACCTGCTTTAGCATTTCTATTGATTTCTTCTTTGCAGCTTCTTTGCTTGCACCCGGGTTATGAAGTAATGTAACCTCATCTAGTTGGTAACCAATTGTAAACACTGGATTTAAGCTTGTCATTGGTTCCTGAAATATCATTGCAATATCTTTACCACGTATTTTTCTCATCGCTTCAATCGGCATCTTTGCTATATCATAGCACTTTTCACCATCATTATAACGAATGGAACCACTGACAATCTGACCCTGAGGAGATTGTACTAACTGCATCAAAGATAAACTTGTTACACTCTTCCCACATCCAGACTCCCCAACTACACCAACAGTACTATTCGCAGGAATACTAAATGTTACACCATCTACCGCTTTCACAGTACCTGCATCCGTAAAGAAATAGGTATGTAAGTCTTCAAACTCAACAATGTTTTTAGAATCATTCATTGTTGTTATATACGTATCTTCACTTATATTTTTTTTGTGTTTCTTAGCTTCTAATTCCCTTGTTGTTTTCCGATTATATTTTGTTATAGCTCTTTCTTCTTGACGGGTAATATAATGCCCGTTATCTTTCTTTGCTTTCGCCATAGCATTATCCCCCTATCTCTTCATCTTAGGATCAATTGCATCTCGCAATCCATCACCAACAAAGTTAAATCCCAAAACTGCAAGTACAATTAATATTCCAGGTGGAATCCAAAGATTTGGATAATACTGTAAGATACTTTGTCCCTTCGATGGATCCGCAAGGGAAATCATCGTTCCCCATGCTGCTTTTGGTATTTGTACTCCAAGGCCTAAGAAGGATAACGTTGATTCAAATAAGATAATAGAACCAAGTCCTAATGTCATCTGTACAATTAATTGTGGCATAACATTTGGAACTAAGTGCCTAAAAATTTTAGCTTTGGCAGAGATACCAGTTGCTTCAGCAGCAACCATATACTCTTGTTCACGTAACGATAAAATCTGTCCTCTTACCATACGAGCTGTACCAGCCCATCCAATAATAGTAAGAAATGCCATTAAATAATAAATACGACTACCTACCGGGATAATTGATACTGGTGTCGCTTGTAATACTGACGATAATACGATCAATACCGGTAATGTCGGGATACTGTTTAAGATATCTACCAAACGCATGATTAGCATATCAATCTTTCCACCAAAGTATCCAGAAATTCCGCCAAACACTATTCCTATCATTGATTCTAAGAATATAACTAAGAAGCTGATCGTTAACGAAATCCTTCCGCCATACATTAAACGGACTAATACATCCATTCCATTCGTATCTGTTCCTAGCCAATGCTCCTTAGATGGTGCTGCTCTGTAATTATCATAACCTGTTGATACATCAAAAAACGTATATTTCTGACCATCTGCTCCCGTAAATGATTCAGAAGAAGTAACTTTTACCTCAGTAGGAATCGGAAACACTTGTGTTTCTCCATATGGAATAAACAACGGTCCCAAATAACTAAACAAAAATAAAAACACAATAATAACTAAGCCTACCACAGATAAACGGCTTCTGAAAAAACGTTTCATAACTAAACGTGTTGGAGACAGCGCACGTACGCTATCGCTCAAGCTCTCATGCTCTAACTCTATAGCCTGAACATTTGTATTATTTTCTTCACTCATCTTCAGACCTCCTTATTGCAGTTTCACACGAGGATCCACAATTGCATACGATATATCTGCAAGTATGGTACCTAATACGGTTAATATAGCTATAAACATCATATATCCCATAACAAATGGAATATCCCCCTGCAATATTGCTTTATAAGAAGTCGACCCAATACCAGGAATTGCAAATACCGTTTCTGTTATCAATGCACCGCCAAATAAACCTGGAATACTTCCACCTAGCATAGTTACAATAGGTATTAGAGTGTTGCGGAATGCATGTTTATAAATAACCGCCTTCTCGGACAACCCTTTTGCCCTTGCAGTACGGATATAATCAGAATTCAATACTTCTAACATGTTGGTTCTTGTATAACGCATCAAAC
>DPVV01000008.1:2971-3570 GCA_003526525.1 Lachnoclostridium phytofermentans
TTCTTGTATAACGCATCAAACCACCAATGTTTAAAATAACAAGAGTTGTCATTGGAAGTACTAAATGATGAATTTTATCAAGAACTTGTTTAAAACCTTTTATTATTTGTGTCGCATCAGACAGTCCCTGTAATGGAAACCATCCAAGCCCTATAGAGAATATACGTAACAATAATGCACCTAAGAAAAATGAAGGTAGCGAGATACCTATCATAGCTAGTATTGTAACTATATAGTCAGCTGCACCATATTGCTTCGTTGCTGCTACGATACCAAGTGGTATCGAAATTAATATATTTAATATCAATGCCACTAGCGATATACCAAATGAAATCCACATATATTTTCCAATTACTTCATGAACAGGACGTCCATATACAAATGACACACCAAAATCAGCACGAGCAGCCTTGGATAACCACTGTCCGTAACTTTTTAAAATACCACCTATGGAATTGTCTCCTATACCATACAACTCTTTCATTCTTTGAACATCTTCTTTTGTTAACTGACCTTGAGCAACCTGCGCTGCGGTATGCTGGTCAATATAATCAGCTGGCATCATTCGAACGATAAAATAAATTATAATAGATACCCCA
>DPVV01000007.1 GCA_003526525.1 Lachnoclostridium phytofermentans
GCTCTTAAGGCATATAAAGCGTAATTGGCATCTATATGCATTTCTGGTGATACCGATTGCGTATTATATAATTTTTCGGTATATTCCCATGTTTGGTAACATCATAGCGTTTCGTCGATACCGAGCAGGAAGTAGTATATTCGGTGATGAGTGGAGTGGATTAAAGTATTTCAAGCAGTTTATGGGTGATCAAAGTTTTTGGCGTGCATTTAAAAATACGTTAACCTTAAATTTTTCTTACCTTTTGGTACGATTTCCTGCGACCTTAATCTTTGCATTACTACTCAATGAGATAAAGTGTCTTCCGTGGAAAAAGTTTGTTCAAACAGTATCTTACTTACCACACTTTATTTCCATGGTTATTGTAGCTGGTATGGTAAAAGAATTACTATCCATGAATGGTCCAATCAATAAACTCTTAGAGTCCATGGGGAAAGAAGCAATTTCATTTATCTCATTACCACAATGGTTTCCAACCATCTTTGTAGGATCTGGAATATGGCAAGGACTTGGATGGGGAACTATATTATATCTAGCTGCTATTGCAGGAATTAGCCCGAGTCTTTATGAAGCAGCTACTGTGGATGGAGCGAATCGTTTTAAACGGGTATGGCATATAACATTGCCGTGTATCCTTCCAACTATAACAACATTGTTAATTTTAGACATCGGTGGATTAGTTGGTTCAGGTGGTGCTTTTGAAAAAGTATTTTTGCTCTATAATCCAATGACTTATGAAACTTCTGATATCGTCTCTACCTATGTTTATCGAATGGGTGTTGGTTCTGGTAACTATAGTTATGCTACAGCAGTTGGTTTATTTGAGGGTATCATTAACTTGGTACTTCTATTGACAGCGAATATTATATCAAAGAAAACCACTGAAAGTGGACTTTGGTAATAGGAGGTAGCGAGATGTCAGTATTAGTTAGTGCAAAACAAAATAAGAATTACGTTCCTTCTAAAATAAAAGAATCAAAAAGTTATAAGGTATTCAAAGTTTTTAATACAATCCTCATGATTATTATATCGGTAGCAACCTTATATCCATTTCTTTATCTGGTTGCTCAATCGTTTTCCTCAGAAGCGGCGATTATAAAAGGGCAAGTTACCATATTTCCGGTAGATTTTAATATTGTTACATATAAGTCAGTATTTGCAAAAGGAGATTTTCAGCGGTACTACTTGAATACGGTTATCTATGCAGTAATAGGCACAATAGCATCACTCATTATGTCATCTATACTAGCATACCCGTTATCGAAATCTCATCTTAGATTAAACAAGTTTTTCGGTCCATTTATTATCTTTACTATGTATTTTGGTGGAGGTTTAATACCAAATTATGTGTTAATTAATAATCTTGGGCTTCGAAATACAGTAGCAGCCTTTATCCTTCCAGGGTTAATTGGAACTTATTATGTTCTTCTAATGAGATCTTTCTTTGCAAATGTTCCGCAAGAACTAGAAGAAGCAGGCGAAATAGATGGACTATCTAAATTTGGTGTGTTCTTTAAAATTGTATTACCACTTTCAAAGCCAATTATGGCAACCATGACTTTGTTCTATATGGCTGGCTATTGGAGCAATTGGTTCACGGCTTTTTTATATTTGGATGATAGAGAAAAATGGCCAGTTGCTTATTATCTGAGACAGATTATTATAGGAGCATCAACCTCAGCAAATCCTGGTGCAGTAAACGCAGAGACTATGCAAATAGCAGCCAATATCAAATCTTGCTGTATGGTATTAATGGCAGTACCAATCATTTGTGTTTATCCTTTTATACAAAAGTACTTTGTACAAGGAATGATGCTTGGTGGTGTAAAGGAATAGAAGTAAGTAAAATCGGGGGCTATACCTAGATACTTTCTTTCGAAAGAGAGTTAGTATAGACATCAAAATTTATTATGGGAGGGAAACTATGAAGAAAAAGGTTCTTAGTTTAGTTTTATGTGTAGCCATGGTAGTATCTTTGACTGCGTGTGGTAACAAGGGTAAAGAGTCTTCAAACAACAACAATAATACGACTGCACCAACAGCAACAAAAGCACCAAATGCAACACCAGTACCAGAAGTAAAATTAGGGTATGAATTTGGTTTGGACAAAATATTCCATTCAGATGAACCAGTTACATATTCCATGCTATTTAGTGATGCTGCTTGGTATCCAATGGTAGACAGATGGGAGACAGAGGGAGTATTTGCTAAGATTAAAGAATTAACAAATGTAACTTTAGACGTTACAAAAATTGATAGTGGTGATTACGATAGCAAAAAAGCTCTTTTGATTAATGCAGGTCAGTCTGCATATATCATTCCTAAAACTTACGATGAATCCGCATTTGTTGATGGTGGCGCTGTAGTTGCAGTATCCGATTGGGTACAGTATATGCCAAACTATACGGAATTCTATGATAAGTATAGTATGGAAGCAGATGTTAAGACAATCGTTCGTGCAGATAATAAGTATTATCGTCTTCCTGGTATGAAAGAGAGTTCTTTACAGGATTATACTTTCTTAATTCGTAACGATATCTTTAAAGCAGCTGGATATGATGTTGCTGCTCTTGAGAAGGATTGGACATGGGATGATTTATATGATGTCTTAGTTGGTGTTAAGGCTTATATGGTAAGCAAAGGTATGTGCAAAGAAAGTGATTATATCTGGTCAGATCTTTGGTGTGGAACTGAGTCAGGTCAAGGAAATGGTGGTAACCTTCTTAAGTTAATGGGTGCTTCCTATGATGTTCCTTCTGGCTGGGCAGTCGCAGATGGTATGCAATACGATGCTGCAACAGATAAGTGGTATTTCGCATCAACATCAGATAACTACAAACAATTTGTAACTGTTGCAAATAAGTACATTGCTGGTGGCATCTTAGATCCTGAAACATTTACACAGGATGATGTTACTGCTAATAATAAATTCTATCGTGGTGAAACTGCGATTATCAGTGTTAACCGTTCTCAGTATACAGCATGGCACCAAGGCTTGGATGAAGGTATCGGCAAAGGAAATTACGAGACATATTTAACTGTATATCCTAAAGGAAACAATAAATATACTTCTGAAAACACTCGTCTTGAGAATGGTGTTATGATTGCGAGCAAGGCTTTAAAAGAACTTGGTGAAGATGATTTTATTAAGATGCTTCGTTTTGTTGACTGGTTATGGTACTCTGATGCTGGTAAAACACTTACAAAATGGGGTGTTGAGGGTGAACATTGGAACTATGTAACGGATGCAGCAACTGGACTTAAAGTAAAAGCTTTGACTGAGAATTGGTTCTGTGGAGGACTTGGTATACCAGTAACCGATGAAACAAAGCAGAAAGATTTAAGACTTGAGCTTGGGTATGCAGGCGGAAACTTCTGGTATGGCGGTAGCAATGAACAGTTAACAGATAACTTTACACCTGTTATGCAGGATTACTATGCAAGAGTTGCTGCTGATAGAGCAATTAAACCATTAAATCCTTCCTTCGCTAGAACAGAAGATGAAAATGACCAGATTAATCTTTGGAAGACTCCACTGATTGACAATGTAAACGCATGTACACTTAAGTTCGTGACTGGTCAAATGAGCATCACAAACGATTGGGACGCTTATGTAGCAAGCTGTAAGAATTTAAATTCTGATAAATTAGAAGATCTATACAATGAAATGTATAGCCGTTCAAAATAAATAACTGTACGATAGTTGAAATGTTATCTATAATACGATAAAAATATAAAACAAGGAAAAGTACAATTGAGAACTTTTCCTTGTTTTATATGAAATAGACCCTGTAAAAAGGAAAGTTAAGAGTTACCTCTAAAACTGCCTGATTTACAGGGTCTTTTCTATATTTTTTTAAGGATTCATTTCTAATGGATGTGATCCTTTACTGCAAAGATCGCGGTATTCGGTTGGAGTACAGTTTTTCGAACGTTTGAACGTTCGATTGAAAGTAGATAAACTTGAAAAGCCAGATTGTAATGCAATTTCTGTAATTGTTAAATCAGGGTTTAGCAGAAGCATTTCAGCAGATTTGATTCGTTTAAAACAAAGAAAATCATAAAAATTCTGACCAGAGCACTGCTTAAACAATCTGGAGAAATGAAACTTAGAAAATCCCGCAACGCTTGCAACTTTTTCAAGTGTGATATCTTCCATGTAGTGCTGATCCAAATAGTCAAATACAATGTTTAACTTGTCGATAAGCTCTTTTTGCTTTGTTTGATGTACATAGGAAAACGTATTTTCTACATTCATACGATATCTTCCAAGTGTAACAAAAAAGTTCAATAAGTGAGAGTAGATGGCTAATTCCCGAAGATTGTTGTCACTAAAATATTCCTCACACATCTTTTCTAGCAGATTCGCTTCTTCTGTGTATATTTGTGAGTGGGTGTCCTGTGACATCAAAATTGGTTGAGATATGTAAGGTATAAGGTAGGAAAATCCATTCAACTTTGAAATAATGGAGGAGTCAAATAAGTAGATTAGTCTAGAGCCGCTGTTTGGTGCCATCAGATAATGTAATTCACCTGCAGGGATGATTAAAATATCACCTGGATGTAAAAGATATTCTTCATTCGATACTCTAACTGTATAGGTATTTTCAAGTGGAATTATAATTTCGAATGCAGGGTGCCAATGAGTCGAAAAATCAATATTCTCAACATTATACCAAATTCGAATCGAAGACCCAGGAAGATACTTGACTAGTTCATAGTTTCCATTAACTACCCGATGAAAACGTTCCGTATCTTGTCGCAAGCGAATTTTGCGGCGATTATCTTCACTAAGATTATTTAATATAGCGTTCTTCATAATTTTTCATTCCTTTATCAACAAAATGTTATTCATGACAAGGAAAAG
>DPVV01000005.1:0-4563 GCA_003526525.1 Lachnoclostridium phytofermentans
CAAGTATTTTTTTATTTTTTCTTTCTAGTAAATTTTTTCCTTTATTTGTGTTGGAATTCCTTTATTCATTTCATGTACATTGTCTAATTTTCTCTGATCAGCCTATCACGATTAGCCTATCCTGATTAGTCTATCCCGACTAGTTTCTTCCTATTAATATAAGTACCTGCCATTCTTCCTATTAAAACATGTATCAGTCATTCTTCCATATTAATGTTAATATTATTCAATATAATCTTCTTCCTTATTATAATACTAACATCCAGAATGATTATTTTATCCATTCATAATTCTACAATAAATTGATATTTCCTTTTACACATTGCAGTCATTTATATAGAACAAGTAGTAACCCCTATAACAATTTACTATATACGAGAAGAACGCACTATGGACACTTTTCCTTGCACAAAAAAAGAGATGAAAAAAATCATCTCTTTTTTTGTATCTAGAACCAATATCCCAATTCTTATACCGTAAACTTACGCATCGCATCCTTTAATTCTTCCGTACGTTGCTCTAATTCTTTGGTACCTTCCACAAGAGTTTTGGATAATCCTAACTGCATCTGAGCTGTGTTATTAACAATAGAAGAAGAAGCAGCGGTTTCCTCATAAACAGCTGATATACTTTCAATTGAATCTAAGGTCTTTTGTCTGTCTTCATTCATATTTTCAACATTTTCAATTACTTCTTTCAGATTTGTTAATAGACGATCTACACATTCACTCATGCTGTGGAATGCTTCCCTAGTTGTTTCTACAGACTTCACCTGAGATGTGACTTCTGTTTCTGCTTTTTGCGCTGTCTGTACTGTTGTTTCAGTTTTTGTCTTTATATCAACAACAACTTTTTGAATCTCTTGAGCGGCATTTACAGAACCTTCTGCTAGTTTACGTATTTCTTCAGCAACTACTGCAAATCCTCTTCCTGCATCACCAGCTCTAGCAGCTTCGATAGATGCATTTAATGATAGGAGATTTGTTTGGCTAGCAATATCATTTATAATTCCAATGAATTGCTCGATAGATGCAGACTGTTTTTGAAGAGCCTTAACATCAGTCATTACCTGTTGTGTTATTTCATTTGTTGTATTAGATTGTTTTGTTAACAAGGTCATTGTATCGATACCGTTTTGAATCATCACCTGCGTCTGATCGGCAAGCGTTTGAATTTCATTAACGTTATTATTTACAATGCCCATCTTATTTGATAACTCATCCATCTGGTTACAACATAATTGAGCTTCTTCTGCCTGTTGAGCAATTCCGATATCTATCTCATTGATTGCTGTCGTAATGTGCTCACTAGAATCGGTCATATCATTTGATGTTGCCGAAAGACTATCGGTGGCCTCTGTAACTAAATTTGTTACCTGAACAACTTTATGAATCAAATCTCTCGTGTTATTTACCATTTCCTTAACATTACCGGCAAGCATACCAAATTCATTGCTTGTATGGATGTCCATATCGACGGTTAAATCACCTTCCGATACTTTAATCAATTTTTTTGAAATACGAGAAATGCTCCTACCAATCATTATGGATATTAATCCACCCACGAGTACTGCAACAATGATAGCAATTAAAACAACACTAACTGTAACCCCTTTAATGTCAGAAGCACTTTTCATTACAGATGCTTTCGGTACTAATGCGCAAATAGAGAATCCTTTTGAACTACTCTTTGACATCATAAAGAGATAATCCTCTTTACCAACTTTTACATATGTGTTATAGTTGCCTTCATTTTTACCTATACCTTCTTTATAGTAATCAGTATCGCTAAAGGTAATAGCATCGCTTATCGCAGAAATTTCTCTACCATCATCCATTACAAAGGAAATATAACTTCCTTCTGCTAAGTCAATATCCTGTAAGAGTTGAACAACTTTTTTCTTACTTAAGTCGACTACGATATAACCATTCTTTGACTTAAACTGTCGGATATAGGAGCAAGCATAATTGTTATTGGAAGATTTTAATTCTTCATCAATCGTATCATGACCACCAACCCAAGTTGCCTGAGCTTTTGATTCTGTCATTATAGCGGCGTCTGTATCCTTCATGGCGTCACTAAACCCTATGACTCCCCTTGTTTTCGTGGATAATACTTTTGCATGATCTTTTGGTATGATATGTATATCTTGAATAAATTCATTTGCTACCTGTGCTGCTGTTAACTGAGCATAAATAGCTTGTGTCAACTCATACAATCTTATTTGCTCTTCGTTTTTACTAGTAAACATATAACTTGTAACATTGTCATTTTGAGATTGCACGAAAGCCTCAGATTCTAGGGTACTCATTCCAACATCAATATAGTTTACCGCCATACCAATTGTTTTCGTTGCAGAATCTTCAAAACTACTTATTAACCCATTCGAAGCTTTAACATAAGATATCACCCCAAGTATTATGACAAATAAAATCGGTACAGTGAAGCCAATAAGCATTTGTGTTCTAATACTAGCAATAACTTTAAAAAACTTACCATTCCTTACTTTACTAGGAACAATATTAGCATCACTTTCTATGCTTTCTTTCAGCACTTTCTTTAAATCTTTGTTCTTAAGGTTTTGTTTCTTTTTCGTTCTCTCTCTTTGTTCCCCATCTTTATTACGTTTTAATTTTTCACTCCATTTTTTCTTTTTTTCTTGTTTCATTTGTTCCATCATAGTCTCATCAAACTCAACATTTCCCTTCTTTGTTTTTCTGAGATTACCAAATAACTTTTTGTTCTTTCCATTCATCTGTTATTCGCACCCCCGTTGCTTTCGTTTCTACTCTAAGTGTCCTTAGGCTTTTTCTTATTCGACAATATAATTCCAAATGTTTTATAATTATACCACATCCTACCATCATATACAATAATTATAATGTCTCATATTATAAAACTTCACAATTTGCGTGCATGAATTCTATGGTTTAAGTGCAAAAACCAGAATTCAGAACTCTTTCTACAGTTTTTTTGTCATTCACTAATTTAAATTTATTAATAATTTATTAATAGCAAACAAAACCAAACTTTTTTTAATGACTAATCACAAATCCAAATAATACAACATAACATACAACAATAAAGAATTATAAAAACATGGCTTTTCATAAAAAAAGATCCGTTCCTACAGAAAGCCATGTATATTATTTTCTCCATCATGAAAAAAGGCAATCAAAATATCCAAAAATTTATCTTTCCTGGATAATTTGATTTGCCTTTGACTAACTATTACTTTAAGAAATCTTCTCTTATTGGATTAAATACATCAACTAAGACGCCTTCTTCTAACGCTGTTACTCCATGAACAGCATCACTTGGCATATAAACACTATCTCCTTGCTTTACAACTTTGGTTTCTCCATCGATTGTAAATTCGAAACTTCCTTTTGCAATATAAGTAATTTGAAGATGTTTATGGGAATGAAAGTATCCTTTCGCACCCTTTTCAAATGTGATTTCACACATCATTAAATCATCAGAATAACTTAAAATTTTTCTTGTTACTCCTGGTTCACAATCTGTAGCTACGATATCTTTATTAAATGTAAACATATCTCTCTTCCTTTCGTACTTCCCTTATTCTAGGTATGATTATTCTCCAGTATAACACTTCTCTTTTTTTACTTACCACTAATATTTTATGATTTCATGTATCTTTTACTTTATTTTCACACTATTTATTATGACTTTAATCTATCTTATACTTTATTTTCACACTAATATTTTGTGATTTCATGTATCTTTTACTTTATTTTTTTACAGACCATTTGATTTTACTATCTACATAAGCTATTTCATGAGAAAGAAAGGTTCTTTTTAGTCTTCCCATCGACCTGAAGCACCACATGGTAATACTAAGCCCGTCGATGTTACCGGAAGTCCAATTTCCTCAGCATTTACGGTACCACCGAATTTCTTTTGTAACTCAATTCCTAGCATATAAGCTAATACCGCTGGTTGAAGCCCTGTTGTATAGGAATTTATCAAATAAAATAACGGTTTTTCTGTTAATACTTCAGTACACAGCTTTACAAATGGATGAATACTCTCTTCGATCTTCCATATCTCACCCTTTGGGCCTCTTCCATAAGAAGGGGGGTCCATAATGATGGCGTCATATTGATTTCCTCGACGTATTTCTCTTTCTACAAATTTAACGCAATCATCCACAATATATCGAATTGGGGCATCTCCTAATCCTGAGGATTCCGCATTTTCTTTCGCCCAAGTAACCATACCTTTGGAAGCATCTACGTGAGTAACATTTGCTCCTGCTTTCGCTGCCGCTAACGTAGCACCTCCAGTATAGGCAAATAAATTTAATACTTTTATCTCTCGATTCGGATTTTTTTCTTTCGCTTTTCTTATTTTATCACCAAACCAATCCCAATTGGTCGCTTGCTCAGGAAACAATCCGGTATGCTTAAAACTAAATGGTTGTAAGTTAAAGGTTAATTCTTTATAGCGAATCTGCCATTGTTTTGGCAAATCAATAAACTCCCATTCACCGCCACCTTTGTTACTTCTATGGTAGTGTGCATTTTTAATTTTCCAGCCACT
>DPVV01000005.1:4695-10306 GCA_003526525.1 Lachnoclostridium phytofermentans
TTTTAATTTTCCAGCCACGTTCTTCTTTTTTAGTATCCCAGATTACTTGAGGATCGGGACGAACTAATATATACTTTCCCCAGCGTTCTAACTTTTCACCGTTAGAAGCATCAATCACCTCATAATCTTTCCATCCGTCTGCAATCCACATAAATTCCTCCAACTCTTAGTATCTCATCTACTAATGGTTTATTTCTATCAAACATACTTTTTAAGTATCCTATACAATCAGCGTTTCCAATATCTTAATCTCCTAATCATAAGAAGCAACATCCATTGCATATCACATCTTCCCGAAGTGTCTTCGCCTTCAAGACAGAGTCTATGGAGTAACATTTCCCATAAATTAATATCTTAAGATAATCAGGACTTAGAATTACTTTTATAACATATAGATTATATAGTACTTTCCTACACGGTGCAAGTTAAACAAGAATTTTTTATCCTAATGAAATTTTAAACATTCTGAACTTATTATAAGTATTCTTGTCTTATTTTAACTTGACGTTTATTGGTTAAAATACTAAACTATTAGATAACAGGAGAAAAGGTAAAACTTCCTTTCCTTTGTTAAACAAGAGAGCTTTTATATAGTCTCACTTGTCATGAATAAAATTATCATAATAAGTGGAGGTACATACTATGGGTATATTAACACGTTTTAAGGATATTATGTCCGCAAATATCAATGCACTTTTAGACAAAGCAGAAAATCCTGAGAAAATGATAGATCAATGTCTTCGTAATTTAAATGAGGATTTAGGTAAGGTAAAATCCGAAACTGCTGCCATTATGGCAGAGGAAGCTAGAGCAAAAAGAGCATTGGATGAATGTAATGAAGACATTACCAAGATGCAGACTTATGCTATCAAAGCTTTGGAAGCAAACAATGAAACAGATGCTAGAAAGTTCTTAGAGCAAAAGGTATCCTTAACAAATAAGTCAGCAGGATTACAACAAGCTTATGACCTTGCTCATACCAACGCAACTAACATGAAAGCAATGCATGATAAGTTAGTAAGAGATATTAACGAGCTTGAGTCTCGTAAAGATATGATTAAAGGTAAGCTTGCTGTTGCTAAGACACAGGAACGTATCAATAAGATGGGTTCTTCCGTGGATAGTGCTAATAATTCTATGGCTAGCTTTGCTAGGTTTGAGGAGCTTGCAAATAAAAAACTTGATGAAGCAAATGCAATGGCGGAATTAAATAACTCCTCACCAGAGAATACCATTAAAGATTTAGCTGCAAAGTACAATTCCTCTAGCCCTGATATCGAGAATGAATTGGCAGCTTTAAAGCAAAGCCTAGGAAAATAATTCTAAGTAATTGCTGCCACAAAGACACTTGTCGTGTGCCTTTGTGGCATTTTTTATGAATGCATACACTTTTTAGCGCCGAAATACGGCATGCTATAAAATTGTTTAGAAAGTGAGAACTACTCATGGTAATTCAATATAAATGCCCTAGCTGTGGCGCTGATTTAACATATGATACTATGTCAAAAAAACTTCATTGTGCCAGCTGCGGAAGTTATTATTCCATTGATTCTATGCCCCCTCCTGATATCCCTCTTGGCGAATCAAATGACGCCCCGAAGGTTAATCCCTTTGGCCCTCAGGATATCCACGAGGAAGCCTCCTTTGATTATGACAAGCAGAAATCTGCATGGCAACATAAGGATTTTACTAACAGTAAGGTCTCTGAGTATCATTGCAAAAGCTGTGGTGCTGTTGTTATTACAGACAAAGATACCATTGCAACTTCCTGTAGTTTTTGTGGGGCTGCCGTAGTTTTAAGTGATCGAGTAGAAGGACAACTAGAACCTTCAAGAATTATACCCTTTAAAATCAATCGCGATCAAGCAACAAAAGCATTTCAAAAGTGGTGCAAAAAAGGGCTACTTACTCCTACAGAATTTAAACATGCAGACCGAGTAAAAAACATTACCGGCATCTACATACCATTCTGGTTATATGACTTAAATGGCATAGGAGATATTGATGCTACCTGTACTAAGGTAAGAACCTATACCCGCGGTGACTATATCTATACTGAAACGCAGTATTATCACGTTTACCGTAAGGTTAGTCTTAATTATTCCAATGTACCAGCCGATGCCTCTGAGAAAATGAATGACGATTTAATGGATCGTTTGGAACCTTATCAAAGCCGTGAATTGATCACCTTCGAAATGCCGTACCTAGCAGGTTACCTTGCCGAAAAGTATAACTTTAGTGCCGATCAAATCTTTCCGCGTGTTCGAAACAAAGTAGGTGGTTTTGTGGACAATTATCTAAGAAATACCATACATGGATACAGTAGTGTTGTCACGAACCGAAAAGATATCTCTATCTATAAAAAGAATGCCTACTACACTCTTTTACCGGTTTGGATGGTTTGCTATGACTATAAAGATTCGGAACATATCTTTGCAATGAACGGCCAGACCGGAAAGATTGTTGGAAAACCTCCTCTATCTGTACCAAAAATATTCGCATGGTTTGCTGGCATTACCTCCTTATCCTTTCTGATTATAAAACTAATTGTTGTTCTGAACGGAGGGCCTTGGTTATGACAGTAAAACACAAGAAAAATTTCATTGCCATTCGTCTGATGCTTATGATAAGCTGTATCTATATCATTGCTACAGTACTAGGCACGCCTAAATTTATCGTTATGGCCGAAGATTCCAAACATTCCGCTCACATTGAAGACAATGCAGGCTTATTATCTGATAGTGAGGAATCAAATCTTTTACAAAAGCTCACAGACTATGCCGTAAAGTCAGAGCTTGATCTTGTTATCTTAACAACAGATGATCTAAATACGAAAGTGAAAGATGATGATACTGCTATCATGAACTATGTAAAAGGATTCTTAGAAGAATACATTGACGAGAACCTCGATAATGGTACTTTTACAGAAGATGTAGCAATCTTGTATTTTGATTCTACTTATCGTTGGTTAAACATCCAGGGATATGGGAGTGCCGAGAACATATTAAATGACGACCGTATTGAAACTATCTTAGATAAAATCTCAAGTTATTTTGGTGAGAATGATTATTATAATGCATTTTTAAATTTTGGCAAGAATACGAAATATTATGCAACATTACAAAGTACAAATTCCGGTAATAGTAGTAACAGCAGCCAGAATGGTTCTAATAATACCTCACCAAATGGAAGTCACGGAAATAATTACAATAACGGGCATGGCCAGACATCTCAAAATAATTATAATGATACACAAAGGCAATTTGTTGAAAATGTTCTTTATAAAACATGGTTTCAACTATTAGCAGCTATTATTATCGGTGTAATTACCGTAGCAATCATGGCCTCACGATCTGGCGGTAGAGTAACCATTAATAACCATACCTACCTTAATGAAGGTAATTCAGGAATCGTCGCAAGACGCGATGACTACATTAGCACTAGTGTAACAAAGGTAAAACGTCCAGAACCTAATCACACCACAAATACATCTAGTAGTGGTGGCGGTAGAAGTAGCGGTGGCGGTGGAGTCAGCAGTGGTGGACGGTCACATAGCGGTGGTGGACGCAGAGTATAAAGAGAAAGGTGGATTTCTATGGGATTTTTTACAAGTCAGTTATCAAATGTCGTAGAGTGGAAAGAATTCCGCGATGACATGATTTTTTACAAATGGCACAACAATGAAATAAAACGAGGTAGCCGCCTCATCATTCGTCCAGGTCAGGATGCTATATTTCTATTCAATGGAAAAATAGAAGGTATATTTAAAGACGATGGAGATTATGATATTGAATCGGATATTATTCCATTCCTTTCTACACTAAAAGGATTTAAATTTGGTTTTAACAGTGGTATGCGTGCAGAAGTTGTATTTGTTAATACAAGAGAATTTGCTGTTCGTTGGGGTACCTCTAATCCAATTAACATACCTGCCCCACAATATAACTTACCTGGAGGACTTCCAATCCGTTCCCATGGTACCTATACCTTTAAGGTAAAGGATTATGTGAAGTTAATCGATAATGTGGCTGGGATTAAAGATTCTTACTTAGTAGAAGATGTGAAGCTTCGTATCTCTTCTGTATTGGATCAATTATTGATGAAGTGGGTTGTGCAAGAAGGTAAAGATATTTTTAATCTTTCTATTAATTCCTTAAATATTGCGAATGGTATTAAACAGGATCTTGATATGCAACTATTTGATACCGGAATTAGCATTAGCTCCTTCCAAATCATGAGCTTTACCTACCCAGAAGAAGTTCAGGCTATGATTAATAAAACTGCCTCCAACAGTATGGTTGGCGATATAAGTCGTTATCAGCAGATTAACTTCTCCGATGGTCTCTCCTCTGGTAAAATAAAAAGCGGTGGGGTTGCTTCCGATATGGCAGGTATGATGATGGGGATGCAGTTTGCAAATCAGATGGTGCAAAATATGAATCAAGGCATGGCGGAGGCCGATGCTCAGCAAAAAACTTTTACTCATACGGCAAATAATGAAGCTGGCACATCAGCAAACAAACCGAACTTCTGTCCTAACTGTGGACTGAAAACTGGAAATAGTAATTTCTGCCCAAATTGTGGTCAAAAGCTGGTGTAATTAAAAAAAGGATAAATCAAAGTATCCAAGGTAAGCTTACAGGCTTACTTAAGTTACTCTGATTTATCCTTTATTCTGCCATTCTATTTCTTTTTCCACATACCTTTTCTTGATATACCACTACATTTCTACCGCTTTGTTTTGCTGTATATAATGATTTATCCGCCAATTTATATAATTCCGACATGCACTTCGTCGTAGTAGGAACTACAGAGGATACACCAACGCTAACCGTAACAACTGCAGTTCCAAGCGTTGGACTATGTTTAATATTAAGATTTTCTATGTTAGTTCGTATTTTTTCTGCAAAAGCAATTAATTCCGATTCCTTCTCATCATATACAAGGATGACAAACTCTTCTCCACCGATTCGAGCAGTAAGGTCACTGCTTCTTCTTGCAGTTTTTCTAAGCTCGGCTGCAACCATTTTTAAACATTTATCCCCTTGTGGATGCCCAAAACTATCGTTGTAGCGTTTAAAGTTATCCACATCCAAAATCATTAGTCCAACTCTGATACCGCTCCGAATACAATAAGGCAACAGGACTTCCAGATTACGATCCAATCCCCTACGATTTAATAAACCAGTAAGTGGATCTTCTTCCGCATTCTTCGCCATAGATTGAAGCTTCTGCTGCATCTTAAGCATTTTTCTTTGCTGTGAATATAGAATTCTTGAAATACAAAGTAACGCACCACTGTATATTATCATACTTAACTTATTCGCAATGGATAACTCAAGTTGAAATACTACGAGGCTAATGAAAATGATCTGTGTTGCAACAAAACATAGAAACTCCCTTAAATCTAAAAGGGGTACCAAGGATGCAACAGAGATTAAAACACAATATATTCCTATGTTCTTACTTTCAAACAGCGAGATATAACTGGAAGCATAAATAAATAATAAAGAAAACCCCCAGAAACTTCGATAAATAAGAGGGGCAATTACATAATCCTTCTTTCTCTTACTATAAGAACCTAAGATAAGAAATGCTAATGTTATCACCT
>DPVV01000458.1 GCA_003526525.1 Lachnoclostridium phytofermentans
ATTCGCAATCCGCTTACGTTACTTTCCCTATGAGGTTAAATATTTATTGATTTCATAACTGAATTATGATATAAACTTTATATCCCCCTATGGGGGTTAATTAAAATTACTGGAGATAGTAAAATGAATGACAAATCTAAAAACTACTTAAAAATTATTGTTTTTCTTGCATTCCCAATTATTATTGAGAATATTTTTCAAACACTATTAGGCACGACAGATACTTACTTTGCAGGTAAATTGAACGATAATGCAATTGCTGCTATTGGTGTCACAAATCTTATCATGAATATTTTTATTGCTTTTTACACAGCTATTAGTGTAGGTGCCTCTACGGTGATTTCAAGGTTCATTGGTCGTAATGATTCTCAAAAAGCAAGCGATGCAATTAAACACTCTATCATATTAGGAACCTTAATTGGTATCATAATTGGAGTTATCAGTTTAATATTTTATAAACCTATTTTACAGATTTCCGGTGCGTCAAAAGACGTTATGGAGTATGCAATTCCTTATTACATAATTGTTGCTGTTCCATCGATTTTCCTATGTTTAACACAGATATTATCTAGTTGTTTTAGAGCTAGAAAAGATACTAAAACACCTATGCTTGCAACTGGGGTATCAAACATACTTAATATCATTTTAAATATTCTGTTTATTAATCTAGGATTAGGAATTGCAGGGTTGGCATTAGCTACAACAATTTCAAGAATTATTATAACAATCTTTTTATATTACAAATTAATACATCAAGATTCCAGTTTCAAAATAAAGCTTAGAGGTTTTAAAATAAACCATGAAATACTTAGGTCTATTTCAACTATTGGTATTCCCGCTGGAATTGAAAAATTGATTATGCGAATTGGCCAACTTGTTTATAATGGGATGATTATCTCATTAGGAACCGCTTCCTATGTAGCCCATAACATTGGTGGAAGTATTGAAGGATATTCTTATATTCCTGCATTTGGATTTGGTATGGCTACAGCAACTTTAGTTGGAATAAGCTTAGGTGAAAATGATGTAAATAAAGCTAGAAAAATTACATTTTTATCAAATTGGATAACAACAGTTATTATGGTTTTCATTGGAATCCTATTTTATATATTTGCTCCACAGTTAGCATCTATATTTACAGACACGATAGAAATAAAAGAAAAGGTAGTTATGGTATTACGATTGATTGCATTTTTCCAACCATTTGCAGCTTTGACACAAATAATGACGAGTGCTTTGCAGGGAGCTGGAGATACCAAGTTTCCTATGTATGCAACTTTAATTGGCATTTGGGTAATACGAGTAGGTATTGGTTATCTATTGGCTGTTATTTTTAATCTCGGATTATTTGGTGTGTGGTGCGGATATGCAATGGATATTACAATAAGAGGTATCCTTTTACTTATTAGATTTTTAAGAGGCAAATGGCAAAAAATCATGATATAATAGATATCAAAAATAGAAACCTTGGAGGAGGGTATGAGTAAACATAAACATTCCAATGAAAGTAAAAAGGCAGTGATTAATCGTCTTTCTAGAGCGATAGGGCATTTAGAGTCTGTTAAAAAAATGGTGGAAGAAGATGTAGACTGTAGTGAAGTATTAATTCAATTATCCGCGGTAAGGTCGGCAATTAATAATACTGGAAAAGTAATATTAAAAGAACATATTTCCCATTGTATTGTGCATGCGATTGAAGAAGGGGACGAAGAGGTTATTCAAGAATTAGATAATGCAATAGATAAATTTATAAAATAATTATTTTGATAGCATATTTTTTCTTCTAAGTAGTGCTTCGTAGTTTGATACCAGCGGATTTGGAGATTACCTTACGGGAAATCTAATTATTAATAACCCATTGCATATTGTAAATTCCATAACATAATTCACACAAAGGAGGAAATATATATGAAAAAATTAAAAGTTGCATTTGTATGCGTTCATAATTCTTGTAGATCGCAAATGGCTGAAGCATTAGGAAAACTATTGGCTTCGGACGTATTCGAAAGCTATTCTGCAGGAACGGAGCTTAGGCCTCAAATTAATCAAGATGCGGTACGTATTATAAAAGATTTACATGGTATAGATATGAATGAGACGCAAAAGAGCAAATTGCTAACCGATATACCAGAAGTCGATCTTGTGGTTACTATGGGTTGCAATGTAAATTGCCCTTACTTACCATGCATTCATAGAGAAGATTGGGGCCTAGAAGATCCATCTGGTAAATCGGATGATGAATTTTTAAAAACTGCTAAGATAATAGAAGAGAAGATCATTAATCTTAAACATAGGATACAAAAAGGGAAACTAGTATAAAGGATGTCCTTTGATAAGGTTATTTCTATAAGAGGTGCAAATGTATGGATTATAAGGTTACTGAGGAAGATCCATTTGTACATCAGTAATAGTAAAAGAATCGTTTTATTTATTGTGATAAATATGACTTGTAACAGAATGTGAAAAAGAACATGAAAAAGACCATGAAAAAGAAAATTTAGATAGTAGCTGATAAAACAAGAAATGTATTTACATTGTTATACTCATATAGTAAGATGATGATGGTGAGAACGGTTAGGTGCCCCTCGTGTGAGAGGGGGGAGGCGATGAATAACATTACATATACTGATTATTTCAGTTAGTTATTATGTTATGTACTGTCATAGCTCTCGTCAGAAGTAATAATAGACGAAAAAAATAACCGCCCCTAGTAAGTCCGGTTATTTTTTAAGCTAACCAATTTACGAGGGGTATAATCTAGTACCACCTCTTTATTAAGATTATAGCATAGCTTAGATCTATTTACAAGTATTAACATTAAAGCCATGATAACGCATATTAACCCTTTAAGCTTACGTGCTTGAGGGGTTTTGTCTTTATTATAATAAGACCGGCATTAAATGATACGCAAGCAGTATTGTAACAATAATAAAAACTGATTATAGAAATATATGTACAACAAAACTTATTCATCTTTGCACTTAAACCACAGATATATACCTAGACCCGGAACCAATGAAGCGAAGTTTAGAACTAATATCCATCCGAAAAGCGATGCACCGTTGTCACCACCATTTTTCGTAAGCCTGTATGCTGTTCCATATGATAAAAAGCTTTGTACAGCTGTTATAATTTCCCACAATAAAATCAATAACATTCTCATAGTCCTCCACAAATATAAATTACAAATATCCCATGCAATTTATCGCCGGATATATATACTTTCCAACTCTATAATAGCTCATAATATGGTAAAAAACAATAAATATTTCCAATTTTATTAATAGAAACACTAAATATTTCAGCATATATAATTTGAAATATCATCTATCTAATGGTATATTTAAGCTACATAAATTAGCAATAATGAGGAGTTATGCATTGCAAAATCACTGTAAGTTTTTTGATTTTGAGAATATAAAAGAATTTTTGACAGATAATTTCTGAAGGAGGTGGCCGGAGAATAAAAATGAAGAACAGAACCTATATTTCAATAGACTTAAAATCTTTCTACGCTTCGGTCGAGTGTATAGAAAGAGGGCTGGATCCACTAACCACTAACCTAGTTGTCGCTGACGCAAGCCGCACCGAAAAAACCATTTGTCTCGCCGTCTCTCCCTCTCTCAAAACATACGGAATTCCCGGTAGAGCGAGGTTGTTTGAAGTCGTACAGAAGGTCAAGGAAGTAAATTCGCTACGGCTACACAAAGCCCCAGGACGAGCCTTTTCTGGCGATTCCTTCATAGATACTGAATTGAAATCTTCGCCAAGTATCTCACTGAACTATATTGTTGCTCCACCAAGAATGGCATATTATATAGAGTACAGCACGCGGATTTACAATATATACTTGAGGTACATTGCGTCCGAAGATATCCATGTCTATTCTATCGACGAAGTATTCATTGATGCCACCGATTATCTAAACACCTACAATCTTTCAGCCCGTGAGCTTGCCACGAAAATGATTCAGGATGTACTCAATACAACCGGTATAACAGCAACAGCTGGTATTGGCACAAACCTATACCTTAGCAAGATTGCAATGGATATTCAGGCAAAGCACATACCTGATGATAACAATGGTATGAGGATAGCCGAGCTGGACGAAATGAGCTACCGTCGCTCCCTTTGGTCACATCAGCCTTTAACAGACTTTTGGCGTGTTGGAAAATGATATTCCAAGAAACTGCAGGAACAAGG
>DPVV01000417.1 GCA_003526525.1 Lachnoclostridium phytofermentans
TTACAGAAGAAAAAGAAAAGAAAATATTTGAGGGATTAAAGGAGAGAGAAAAAAATGAGACATAAAAGATTAATGGCATTATCTTTAGTAGTAGTATTAGCATTCACAGCATGTGGTAAGAAAAATACAGACGAACCAACACCTACACCAACAGTTGCACCAACAGAGACACCAGCAAAACCAACAGAGACACCAGAAGAACCTGGAAAAGATGGTTCTGGAGAGGAAGTAGGAGCAACAGAGCTTACAAGCAATGAGACTCTTGATAAGATTCATGAGGAAGTAAAGGCAGCATATGGTGAGAATTATCTTCCGAATATGACATTTACTGCTGAAAACTTAGAAGAAATGTTTGGTATAAAGGCTGATTGGTATGATGCAGCGATTGCAGAAGGTCCTATGATGAGTGCTCACGTTGATAAATTAATCGGTATCCATGTAACAGAAGGTAATTTAGAGAATGTACAGAAAGCATTAAATGAATATCATGATGCTATAGCTAAAGATCACCAATATCCAATGAATTTATTAAAGGTTCAAGCTTCTGTAGTTGAGACAGTTGGAGACTATGTATTCTTCGTAATGCTTGGTACTATTGATGAGATGAAATACACAGAAGAAAGCGATATGATTAAAGCATTTGGTGAGCAGAATCAGATTGCAGTAGATATTATTAAGAAAAATATTGAAGCAAAGTAAGAACTGAATCTGAATGAAGAATATAGCTTAAGTGTAAGCATTGTCGACATCTGCAATTTGTAACACTACCGTTGCAAACGCATTCATTCATAAAAGTATATAGTTTTGAAATACTATCAATGGAGCGTCGCAGTATTGCCAATGAGTGTTAAGGCATTCCTTTGGTCTACTGTGGCGCTTTGTTAATTTCTATGCTATACTGGTGGATGCGAAACGATGCAAAGGCAGAGAGGATGAGATGCACGATGAATAATGCGGACAATTTCTCCTCAGTGGAAAAGGATATGGATGTATTACACCATCCACCTTTCAAAGAGGAAGTTCAATCAGAACAAGATAAGATTTGCTATCAAAAATTTTTAGATGGCGATATGGAACCGTTTGAAGAACTGGTTATCAAACATAAAGATCGTTTGATCTATTTCATACATCGCTTGGTAAATAATTTGACAATAGCAGAAGATTTGGCACAAGATGCTTTTGTAGAAGTATTAGTTCATAAAGAACGGTATCATTTTCAGGTGAGTTTTAAAACATATTTGTTTACAATCGGGCGAAATAAGGCTATCGATTATATACGAAAGAATAAACGGATGATGTTGGTGGAGGAATATCCGGAAAGTTATGATGAAGAAAATCAAATGGAAGAAAATCTAATACGAAAAGAAGAGAGTGAACTTTTATATCATGCAATGAAAAAATTAAAACCAGATTATAAAGCAGCTATTTCACTCATTGATATAGAGCAAATGACGTATGCAGAGGCTGCCAAGGTTTTAAAGAAAAATGATGCACAGATGAAAGTTTTAATCCATAGAGCTAGAAAAAGTCTTGCAAAGTTAATGGAAAAGGAGGGCTACTCCTATGAAAACAAATAGGGAATTTATCGAAGGAATCTATAATAAAGCGGAATTATTAAGACAACAGAATGAAAATGTTAAGTCAGAGTCTTGGTATTTAAGATTACTTCGTTTTAATCGGGAGAAGAAAAGAGTTCCAGCATTTGCTGCAAGTTTGGCAACATTTGCATTGTTTGCATTGGTTATATTCACTGGTTCACAAGCTGGTAAGAGCCCAAATATTAATAACGCCGAACACATGAATACACGAACAATAGAGGGACAAAATCCTATAGCTAATATTTCGTCATATGGTATAGGAGATGAAGTCTCAATGGACGATATAAATACTGTCCTTGGCGAAATTACGGATGTTGTTGATATGAACAATCAAAAATGTATTAGTATTCAGGTTTCCAGACTACTTTGTGGGGAAGGAACACCAGATTATATTACGATAACGGAGGGTCTACCGCTAACGCTTACAACAGAAATCACAAATGGAATGAATGTGATTGTATCTGTAAAGCCAATTCTTGAACAAGAGGGTTATGCGCTAATTGATGAAAACAGCATTTACTTCTATACAAAAGAAGAAAATAATCAGAAATATTACCAAGCTATTGACGGAACAATTGTCTCAGAAGATAGTTTTGAATAATGATTTTGCTGTTAGACCCTGATAAATAATTATTATCGGAGGGGAACAATGGTTTTTAGTAGTTTACCATTTTTATTTCGGTATTTACCGATCGTTTTAATTTTATATTTTATTGCGCCTAGAAAGTATAGGAATGCAGTACTTTTCTTTACGAGTTTAGTATTTTATGCATGGGGAGAACCAATTTATTTTCTAATCATGCTTTTCTCCACACTTGTTGACTACACCCATGGTATGTTAGTGCATTATTTTAAACAAAAGGGTGAAATTAAAAAAGCGAAGCTTGCAGTAGCGTCTTCGATGATTATTAATTTAGCGATACTTGGATTTTTTAAATACTCTGATTTTGTAATTGCAAATATAAATGCATTAACCGGTAGTGATATTGCTTTATTAAAATTGGCTTTGCCAATTGGTATCTCTTTTTATACTTTTCAAACAATGTCTTATACCATTGATGTATTTCGTGGTGAAGCAGAGGTTCAGAAGGATATTATTTCCTTCGGTGCATATGTAGTACTATTTCCACAATTAATTGCTGGTCCGATTGTACAGTATAAGACAATTGCGACCCAGCTTAAGGAGCGTAGAGAGAACTTTGATCAGTTTTCTTATGGAGTACTTCGTTTTATCAATGGTTTAGGTAAAAAAGTTTTACTTGCTAATAATATTGGGATATTGTGGGATAGGATATCAGCAACACCGAATGGTGAATTAACAGTAGTAACTGCTTGGTTAGGTATTACTGCATTTGCATTTCAAATTTATTTTGACTTCTCAGGTTATTCTGATATGGCAATCGGTCTTGGAAATATGCTAGGTTTTAGGTTTCTTGAAAACTTTAACTATCCTTATATGTCAAAAAGTATCACTGAATTTTGGCGTAGATGGCATATCTCCTTAGGAACTTGGTTCCGTGATTATGTTTATATTCCTCTAGGCGGTAATCGCTGTGGATTAGGAAAACAAGTTCGTAACATTGCTATTGTGTGGTTTTTGACAGGTTTTTGGCATGGGGCGAGTTGGAACTTTGTCATGTGGGGTGTCTACTTTGGAGTAATACTTATTATTGAGAAATTCGTATTGCTTAAGGTTTTAAATAAACTCCCTTCATTTCTCTCTCATATCTATGCAATTATTTTAGTCTGGATTGGTTGGGTTATCTTTGCATTTGATGATTTATCGAGAGGAATTAATTATATTAAGGCTATGTTTGGTGTAAATACCATTGGATTTATCAATGATAATTCATTATATCTTCTTATGAACTATGCACTTATTCTTATTGTTCTTATTTTAGGAAGTACAGATTTGCCAAAACGAACTGCGATTCGTTTAGTAGGTGAACATGGTGAGAATAAGATAACAGCAGTAGTACAAGGCTTATTTATTGTGGGAATATTTATTGTCTCCGTTGCATATCTTGTGGATGCTTCCTACAATCCATTCTTGTACTTTAGATTCTAGGAGGTGAGTGTATGTCAGAAGGGAATAAAAACTTAGAAGCAATACCTAATCCTCCTACCATCAAGAAAGGTAAGGAGAAAGGGCAACGTGGAAAATATAGCAATGTAATTATTTTTTTAGTCTTAATCTACGGTTTAACAATAGCTAGTATGATAAAACCTGTAAAAGGATTTTCTGAAAGTGAAAACAGAGTACTAGAAGAACGCCCAAAATTTTCATGGGAATCCTTGTTTAACGGTACTTTTATTAGTAAATATGAAACGTTTGTAACAGACCAGTTTGTATTTCGAGATACTTGGATAGGAATTAAGACTAGAGCTGAACTGGCAATGTTAAAAAAAGATATGAATGGGGTATATATAGGAAAAGATGGCTACTTAATTGAAAAGGTGGAAGATTCAGACCTTGATATGGAACAACTTAGCCGTAATGAGAAGAGATTGTATGCTTTTATTAGTAAGTATAAAGAACAACTTGGTGAAGAGCATGTATTTGCTATGATTGCACCAACTGCGTTTGAGGTATTAAAAGATAAGTTACCACCTTACGCATCTGGTTTTGATCAAGGAGCATTTCTTGATCGATTGGACAAAACATTAGGAAACCAGTTTATTGATCTAAGAAAAACTCTCACAGAGCATAATAAGGAATATATATACTATCGAA
>DPVV01000560.1:0-2102 GCA_003526525.1 Lachnoclostridium phytofermentans
ATATTTCAAGAAAAGAAATATCACAATAATATATACTTTTAGAAAAAAGTATATTAAAATTAATTATTAGAGGAGTTGATCTTAATTGGAGAATTATGATTCATTAGAATTAATAAAACAATCAATAGATAGCAATAATGTGGTCTTGATTTATTTTGGAAATAAAACCTGCGGAGTATGTACTGATTTGAAACCGAAAGTAGAAAAAATGCTAGAGGAGTATCCTAAGATTAAAAGTATTTATGTAGATGTAGATAAATCACATAATATAGCAGTATCTTATAACTTTTTTACCATACCTGCTATTCTTGTATTTGTTGAAGGGAAAGTGACAATTAGAGAGGCTAGATATATAAGCGTACGGGATTTAAGTAATAAGATCGAAAGGTATTATAATCTATTAAATAAATAAACAATTAGAACGAAAGGGAGCACTGTATCTACGCGATGGTAAAACGGTGCTTCCTATGTTTGTAGCTATTGGATTTATATAAAGCTTTAGAACACTTAAGTCTACTGAAGAAACATGAAATTGATATTACTCTATGACTGTGTTTGTCTTCTTAAGTGCCTGCTTAAGTCCATAAGCTAATCTTTCAAGATTATCTACAGCCCAAAAATGGAGAAAAAACAATCGGGGTGATTCATAAAGCATATGATTGTGGATTGCTGTAACTGTAATACCATATTGCTTTAGTGTCTGGACGACCGGATTCACCTCATTGGCAGTTAGGACAAAGTCCCCTGTAGTAGCAGCTTTTTGACCTTCAAACTGAAAATTAATTGCATGAGAAATCCCCATACTCGGCGGTATTATTACCCCAAACTCTTTTATATTGTCTGCTCGAGGAAATGAAAACTGGATTACCCTACCGACACGGTTACCTTTCTTTCCCATTATTTCTTCAACTGTGCTCCAATACTCCTGTGGTAAGGTCTGGTTTGCTGTATGACCTGTAAGAGGAGTTTGGGTTACAGAAAAAACATTTATTAAGCCTTGAGCTAATTTTACTGCATCTCCAATACCTGAGATGTGTAAATACATAATCCGGGGTAATTCATAAAGCAGGTGATTGTGTAAAGCAGTGATTTCAAAACCATTTGCAATTAGCTGTGAAATAACCGGATCAATTTCACTCTCTAGAAGGACAAGGTCACCCATAACCATACTGTGATTACCTATCTGGTGAAAAGCCATCCAAGAAGTAAGTGCAAGCTCTGGCTCTATAGAAATTGGCCNNCTATATTTACTTTCAAGTCATAGCGTGGAAATGTGAACTTTAAAACACCATCCTGCATTGAGCCCTTTTTTTCAAGAATTTTCTCAACGGCTTCTTGATCTATGGTTTTTGGATCTTGATTTGCATATCCAATGGCTGGTGTGTGGTTAGTTCCTACTAATGGATTATGAGGAGCTACTCTATTTATTTGTTGAAATTTTCTTTCTACGGGGATAATCAATTTTTGTCCGGCATAAATGAGATATGGAGAAAAAATGTTATTCATTTGGGCCAATTTCGGTAAAGTTGTTCCAAACAGCTGAGCTATATACGGTAGCGTATCACCAAATTGTACTGTATATAAAGTTGACATTTTCTTACCTCCAGGAAAGCTTTAGGATAATTACCTCATTCATTGTATGATAAACTGATTTAAATGGTTACTTGAATGTAAATAGCTTTACAGCAATATCACTGACCTCAAGTTTACCGTAGGTAAGCATTCTGGTTTTGTCAAAGGTATTGGTATCTACCTTACCAATCTTTTCTAAAGTTTCGCCCGGTAGCTTTTCATGTTAAAGCACTTTCCGAATTCAGGTTAAATTAACATATGTCATGAGATGCACAGGTTGCCGGATTAAGCAGAGCCATGTGCTATATTTTTTTGGTTTTTTAACTGTTCTGTAATGGAAAAGTAAATATGTTTGAAAAAAGATATGAAACAGTGTAATATGGAATATATTACCTTACAAAAAAATTGGTTTTAGAAACGCTAAGCTAACATTATCAAGACAATACGAAATACAAATTATTTATTAAGAGATGATGTCTAACAGGATTTTGTTGAAGGAATTATGATAACCATAAAGTGAGCTGAAGTAA
>DPVV01000560.1:2219-4579 GCA_003526525.1 Lachnoclostridium phytofermentans
GATAAGACTATGGTATATGAAATTATACATTTACCAAAAGAAAAATGGAAGGGAACTATAATTCCAATAAAGTATAAAACAGATAAATATTATGATGTTGTAGTAAATAAAACAGAGAAAGGATTTACCATTGAGATAGAAAAGAAAGACTTTACAGAACCAGTCACTCATACAACGAAAGAATATAATTTCCTAGATAAATTATATGAAGATCATTGGGAGAATGCTTATGCGTGGGGAGTGGTAGTTCATGATGAATTAGTTGCTGCAATGGAGACTGACCAAGAAATATGGTCTAATCGTCTAAGAATTACAGAACTATGGGTAGACGAAAAATACCAAAAGCAAGGGATAGGTCATGCGTTAATTGAAATTGCAAAAGAACAAGCAAGGAGAGAGCGTCGTCGAGCTATTATACTGGAAACACAATCTTGTAATGTTAATGCAGTCGACTTTTATCAGCATGAAGGCTTTCGCTTAATTGGTATGGATACTTGTTGCTACAGGAATAACGATTTGCAAAGAAAAGAAGTAAGGTTAGAATTTGGATGGTTTCCAGTAGAAAAGAAAAGATTAACTCATGAAGATATAGAAATTAGAATGGAAACAAAGGATGATTGGTACAATGTAGAGTTAATGACGCAGCATGCGTTTTGGAATAAACATCATCTTGGATGTGACGAACATTACCTAGTACATAAATTACGACAAGATAAAGACTATCTTCCAGAACTAAGCAGAATAGCAGTAAAGGATGGAGTTGTAATAGGATGTATTATGTATTCAAAGGCGCGCGTTGTTGATAGTGCAGATACACATGAAATTATAACCTTTGGACCTCTGTGTGTAGAGCCTAGATGGCAAGGATCTGGAGTAGGTGAGCTGTTATTAAGAGAAACAATGAACTTAGCTGCTAATAAAGGGTATAAGGGCATTGTAATTTTTGGTGAGCCGGATTATTATCCTAGAATAGGATTTAAAACATGTGACAACTTTCACATTACAACGGCTGATGGTAAAAACTTTGATGCATTTATGGGAATTGAATTAGTAGAGGATGGTATGAAAAACATAAAAGGAAAATTCTACGAATCAAAAGTCTTTGAAAATCTTCCAAGGGAAGAAGTAGAAGAATATAATAAAAATTTTCCACAACTACAGAAATTAAGATTTCCAGGACAATGGGATTAATTATAAAAGAAAGGCTTAAGCGAAAATGGCGATAATAACATCGATGCAGGAAACGATTAATGCATTAAATGCTATATTTGAGAAGCATAAAAATGATAGAATTTGTGTACTGGGAACCACCTGTTGTGGCAAATCAACACTGCAGGAACAAATACCAGGAACGATTGATATGGATGAGGCATTGTGGCCGCAATTGACTAAGGACGAGGAAGCATATATCTGTAAGAAACCGTGGACGAGTGAAATTGGGAGTTTTACAAGTAAACTTGTAAAAGAAAGAGTGTCAGTTAAGGCAGGGCAACCAATATTTTCATTGATAATTTTGGACTGTGAAGTGATAGTATATCTAGATATAAGCGATGAGTTGCTGGCTGAGCATTGCAAAAAAAGGGGAAGTGCCTTTCAGGATGCTAAAAATGTTAAAGATGCTATTGAAAATGGATGGAACAGTCAGCGAAAAAATAATGATAAGGTATTTTACTATTTGAACGTTACAGAATGATGTATGTGGCTCCACAGAAGCTTAAACAAGGAGGGTGACCATATTGTAGCTCTCAATAAAATGGAGGAAATTTTGGTTAATATTAATTTAGGAAATGTTGAGTTTCAGCTAAAAGAGAATCACGATTTTTCATGGCTCAATTCATTAGGTAAAGTTTTTTGCGTGTTTTCGCAAAATGATTCCGGAAATATTAGTTTCGGTGTTGATGACGGGAAAGAGAAATTTTTTGTTAAAGTGGCAGGACTAAAAACAATCGAATCAGTCCGAACACCAGAAGAAGCCATTGCTTCGCTAAAAGAAGCGATGCCCATATACGAAGATATAAAACATCCAAACTTAATTGAACTTGTTAAGCACTATTCTCTTGATAACATTTATATAGCTATATTCAAATGGGTAGATGGTGATTGTTTGTTTGATTATTGGAATTTCGAGAAATATCATGATAATTCTCAAATAGTACCACCTGCAAAACGATTCAAACAGTTGCCGCTTGAAAAAAGAATCAAGTCCGTGGGAGTGCTGTTTTCTTTTTTATCGGCTGTTTCGAAAAGCAACTATGTTGCCGTAGATTTTTATGACGGAAGCATAATATACGATTTTTCAACCGAAACCACAACAATATGTGATATTGACTTTTTCAGGAAAAAGCCGGCGATTAATGATA
>DPVV01000559.1:0-204 GCA_003526525.1 Lachnoclostridium phytofermentans
CAAATTATGAAACGATTGCAAAACGTGCTGGTGAAGTAGTTGATATTAAATATGTACTGGACTTAAGAGATTTTCCAGGAAATCCTGTTCAGAATATCATTACTCATGATTTTAGTGTAATTGCAAATGATCCAGAAGTTAAGGTTGTTGTAGAAGTTATGGGTGGTGTAGAGCCTGCTTATTCTTATGTTAAGGAATGCTTAT
>DPVV01000559.1:369-2158 GCA_003526525.1 Lachnoclostridium phytofermentans
ATGCTTATTAAAAGGGAAATCTGTCTGTACCTCCAACAAAGAACTGGTAGCAAGACATGGAGCAGAATTATTGGAGATAGCAAAACAAAAGAAGATTAACTTTTTATTTGAAGCTAGCGTTGGTGGTGGTATTCCAATTATTCGTCCTTTGAATCAATCGTTAACAGCAGATGAGATAGAGGAAATAACAGGTATCTTAAATGGCACTACAAACTATATTTTATCGAAGATGAAAACGCAAGGCTCTGAATTTGCGACCGTTCTTAAGGAAGCGCAAGAGCTTGGTTATGCAGAACGTAATCCAGAGGCTGATGTTGAAGGGTTTGATGCTTGCCGTAAAATAGCGATTCTTACCTCTCTTGCATACGGAATGCATGTTGATTTCGAACAGATTTATACAGAAGGAATTACGAAGATAACAGCAGAAGATATTAAGTATGCCAATGCATTAGATGCTAGTATTAAATTATTAGCGACCAGTAAAAATGTAGATGGTAAGGTGTATGCGATGGTTGCTCCTAAAATGATCAATGATAAGCATCCATTATTTTCTGTAAATGGTGTATTTAACGGAATTCTCGTGAAGGGAAATTTATTAGGTGATGTTATGTTCTATGGAAGTGGAGCAGGAAAACTTCCAACAGCGAGTGCAGTTGTTTCTGATGTTGTAGATGCAACCAAGCATATGGGAACAAACATTATGACATTATGGAGCAGCAAGCATCTAAATCCAGCAGATATGAGTACCTATGAGAGTAAATTCTTTGTTCGTGTACCTGCAAGAGAAGAGGAATCTGCGAAGGAACTTTTTAAGATTGAAAAGGTTGTTTCAATACCCGACATAGATGGAGAGTATGCATTTATCACGGAGAAGATGGCCGAAGAAGCCTTTGAAGAGGCAATGAAGAAGTTATCGATAATTAACCGTATCCGTGTGGAATTTTAAGTATATAAATATTGATTACTTGTTTCTGTAAAGTATTTAGTGACATAGAGCAATGCTATCTTGTTAAATGGATAAAGTTATTGCTAATGAAGCATTGCTATCTGGTTATATGTAAGGTTTTTGTTACGAATAATGCTTTCATGTGATATGGAGAATGGTTTTTTGTTACATGAAATTATGATTACACGTTACATCTGAGGGGATGTATTATATGTATAGAGAGAATGACAAGAGGAGTAAGTTCCCTCCTGCTTATTATGAGTATCGTTAGGTGAAGGATGGTTACATTCTTCACCTACAAATATATAGGTTACTATTTTAGGTTAAGTTATGAAAAGCAACTGTCGTATTAATAAAAAGGATAAGACATAAGATTCAACTAGAAATGGAGGATAAGATGAAGTATATAGTAGTACTTGGAGATGGAATGGCAGATGAGCCAATCGATCATTTAAATGGTATGACACCACTTGAGTATGCAGAAACAAAAACCATGGATGAACTAGCAGGGAAATCAGAGATAGGCCTTTGCCAGACAATCCCAGAAGGGATGAAACCAGGAAGTGACACGGCAAATCTAGCCGTTTTAGGATATAATCCAAAAATATATTATACTGGACGATCCCCTCTTGAGGCATTAAGCATAGGAGTTCCATTAAGCCCAACAGATATTGCAATACGCTGTAATATTGTAACGATATCAGAAGATGAGGTACCATATGGGCAAAAGACAATCATAGATCATAGCGCGAGTGAGATATCAACAGAGGACGCAGCCATTTTATTAGAGGCAGTAAAAAAGGAATTAAGTTCGGAAGAGTTTTCTTATTATTTAGGCACAAG
>DPVV01000559.1:2324-2842 GCA_003526525.1 Lachnoclostridium phytofermentans
ACGCCATCTCCTTATTTGGGATCAGGGTGAGGTGGTAGAATTAACGCCTCCACATGACATTCTGGGTAGAGTAATTGGAGAGTATCTTCCTGAGGAAAACAAATTAAAGGAAATGATGGAGAAGAGCTTTGACATCTTAAACAATCATCCAATTAATATGGAGCGTCAGAAAAAAGGATTAAACAAAGCGAATTCTATCTGGTTTTGGGGGGCAGGAACGAAGCCAGCCTTATCCTCATTTGAAGAGAAAACAGGAAAACGCGGGGTAATGATTTCAGCAGTTGATTTGTTAAAAGGAATTGCAGTAGGAGCTGGTATGAAGGTAATCGAAGTTCCAGGAGCAGATGGTACCTTACACACGAATTATGAAGGGAAAGCCATGGCTGCGGTCGAAGCACTAAGCAAAGATGGTTATGATTTCGCATATGTACATGTGGAAGCACCGGATGAGATGGGACATCAGGGAAATCTAGAGAATAAAATGAAAGCAATAGAAGCATTAGATGATCGTGTTATTC
>DPVV01000559.1:3008-5991 GCA_003526525.1 Lachnoclostridium phytofermentans
CTGATCGTGTTATTCGTATTATTAAAGAGGAAATGAAAACAAGAGGATGTGACTATCGAATGCTTGTAATGCCAGATCATCCAACTCCGCTTAGCATACGGACACATACCTCAGATCCAGTACCTTATATGCTATATGATAGTACAAAAGAGTTAAATAAAGTTGCTTACTACAATGAAAAAGAAGCAAAATTAAGCGGAAATTTAGTAAAAGAAGGGTATCAGCTCATTGACAAATTACTTCAGTTAAGCTAGCATAAAATATGTGTTAATCAAGCACTTAAAAATAGGATGATTAATAAAATAAAGCAACAGGCTAATAGAGGAAGAAATTCATTCTATGGAAAGCTAGGTTTAGGAGGCATCTATGCTAATTGTTAAGAAATTCGGTGGTACTTCTGTTGCCAACAAAGAGAGAATATTAAATGTCGCGAAGCGATGCATAGAAGAGTATAAAAAAGGTAACGAGGTAGTAGTAGTTCTGTCTGCCATGGGAAAAAAGACAGATGAATTGATTGCGCAAGCAAGAGACATCAATCCAAATCCACAGAAGCGGGAATTAGATATGCTATTAACAGTAGGAGAGCAAACATCGGTAGCTCTTATGGCGATGGCGATAGATTCCCTCGGTGTTCCTGCAGTATCTCTTAATGCATTTCAAGTAGCAATGCATACGACCTCAGCTTACGGAAATGCCCGCCTAAAACGTATTGATACAGAGCGAATCCGCAACGAACTTGATGCAAAGCGTATTGTAATCGTTACCGGATTTCAAGGAATCGATAAGCAAGATAACTATGCAACTCTAGGACGTGGAGGTTCGGATACGACAGCAGTGGCTCTTGCAGCTGCATTAAAGGCAGATTCCTGTGAAATCTATACAGATGTAGATGGTGTTTACACTGCCGATCCAAGGTTTGTTAAGAATGCTAGAAAGCTTAATGAAATTACTTATGATGAGATGCTTGATTTAGCGTCTCTTGGTGCTGGTGTACTTCATAATAGATCCGTTGAAATGGCTAAAAAATATGGGGTACAGCTCGTAGTGCGTTCCAGTTTGAATATGTCGGAAGGTACCGTTGTTAAGGAGGAGACAAGAATGGAAGAAATGTTAGTAAGTGGCGTAGCAGGAGATAAAAATACAGCCCGAATCTCGGTTATTGGTTTACAAGATAATCCGGGAGTGACATTTAAGCTCTTTCAACATTTGGCAAATCATAATATCAATGTTGATATTATCTTACAGTCAGTGGCTCGTGAAGGAACCAAAGATGTAAGCTTTACAGTAGCGGAAGATGTAGTAGAGGATGCATTAGAGGTTATTAAACGCCATAAGAATACGAGTCTTGCATGTGATTACATTGAAGTTGAGACAGCAGTAGCTAAAGTTTCTGTCGTTGGTGCTGGAATGATGAGTAATCCAGGAGTAGCTGCAAAGATGTTTGAAGCACTTTATGATATTGGTGTTACAATAAAGATGATTGCAACTTCTGAAATACGTATAACAGTGTTAATTGATGAAGCTTATACAGAACAGGCAATTAAAGCAGTTCATGATAAATTTATGTTAGGTGAAGCTTAAATAGGAATAGGAAGCATCGTAAGTATTAGAAAGTGATACTTATGGTGCTTTTTTAATGTCTTAAGGATCGTCTTTCTGAACTATCCGGTTAGAATGAAAATTTCATTTCCTATATGAATATCAAAAGAGACCCAAATAATGGGGATAAATAATTCAAAAAGTTGTAAAAGATGTATAATAAAAATGTTATGAAATCAATAAGGGAAGGAACGGAATAAATGAGTAATTATAAAAATCATCAACCTGATGCCAAATTGGTTACCTAATACAAGTGAAATTTTTGTTTTACCTCATACTTCTTCAAATATAAGTTTGACAACATATGGAGATATATATATTATGATATAGAATATAGCGATTCAATTCCAAGTATTGAATTATGGATTGCCTCCATAATGATCTTAGAGGAAAGAATACTCAATAAACTAAAATATGATAGAAAAATTTATTATTAGTGCATTGAAAGAGATAAATAAGGGGGACAGTATGCCGCTACTCGAGATGAATGAAGTTTGTACAATAGAAGGTAATCGATATTCTCTACCTAGATTAAATCTACGATTAGGTGAAAAGGATTTTGTTGTAATAAAGACAACGAATGACTATTTAGATTGTTTAATTCGCTTAATGGAGGGGAAGTTAGATCACTTAGAGGGGAAAGTTGAAGTCTCAGATAAAAAAATATATGTATTATGTAATGAAGATGGAATCTATAAGAGGGACAATATAGCTTCCTATTTAAATTTTTTTAATAAAATAAGCAGTAAGCCGTTAAGCAATTATCAACTTGATGGATTATTACATGTTGCGGGGTTGTTAGAGAGTAAGAAAAAGAAAACAGGATCTTTGAATATATTGGAGAGACAGTGTTTACATCTCATAAGAGTCGTTTCTTTAAATCCAGGGGTTATTGTTTTAAATAATCCTCTACAAATCTTAAGTCCAAATGAAACCTTAATCTATCGAGAATTATTGCAATATATCATAAGGGAGTATGAAGTAGCCATTCTTTTATTAACCAATAACTTAGAGGATGCCTTGAATCTTAATGTATTTACCTATTTATATGACCAGATTGGCTTAAGACCATTTGATAATGGAGAGATGGTTGAGATAGATAAAAAAGAAGTGAGTAGTAAAGAAGAAGTGAGTAGTAAAGAAGAGAGAAGAGAAGCTAATAAAACAGATTATGAAAAGGAAAACGATACAAAAATAGAGAATGATACTAAAACAGAAAATGATACTAAAACGGAAAATGGTACAAATCATGAAAATAATGCAAAAACAGAAAATAATGAAAAAACTGATGCGAAACAACCTGTAAAGGAAGTTACAAAAATTGAACGTACAATTATAGTTCCTCCAATTATGAAAATATCCTGTCGTTATGAAGAAGATCGGA
>DPVV01000558.1 GCA_003526525.1 Lachnoclostridium phytofermentans
CGCTCTTCCGATCTAACCCTCAATTTTTATTGTTTTTAAACGGTGAGGCAATTCAGGGAATTGACATGAACCATAGACATGCTTTTATTACAGATAAGACAGTTGCAAATGATATTTATCAAATTGATTTACAGTCATATACAGGAACTTTGCATTCTGAATTTAATCTATTTGTAGAGATGATAGAAGTAGACCCCAAAATCGAAAAGCTTTATTATGATATAAAAGTTCCTCTTGAAGCTTTCTCAAGAATGGAGAAAGACGATAAAAACCGAAGAGATATTGAGACTATCTTAAATAATTGTATAAATCATCTGGATCTTAGGGATACCTATTCCAGAAAATTTTATGATTCTATTGAAAAAGCAGATCAATATTTAGAAAAAGCTCTATATGAAGATATGGTAGGTTATAATGATGTTATTGCCACCTGTATTGGACATACTCACATTGATGTAGCCTGGTGGTGGACAGTAGAGCAGACGAAAGAAAAAGTGGGTCGTAGCTTTGCTACTGTGCTAAAACTAATGGAAGAATATCCGAACTATAAGTTTATGTCTAGCCAACCTCAGTTATATTATTTCTTAAAAGAGAGATATCCTGAATTATATAATAAAGTGAAAGCTCGTATTAAAGAAGGAAGATGGGAACCAGAAGGTGGAATGTGGGTAGAAGCAGACTGCAATTTGACTTCTGGAGAATCTTTAGTACGACAGTTTATGCATGGAAAACAATTCTTCAAAGAAGAATTTGGAATAGATAATAAAATTTTATGGCTGCCTGATGTATTTGGTTATTCCGGTGCACTTCCTCAGATTATGAAAAAGTGTGGAATTGACTACTTCATGACAACTAAATTAGCATGGAATCAATTTAACAAGGTTCCATTTGATACTTTTATGTGGAGAGGAATTGATGGTACAGAGGTCTTTACTCATTTAATTACTACATTGGGAGTCGGACAAAGTGCTGCTAATTTCTTTACCACTTACAATGGCATGCTCCATCCTGATGCAATTATGGGAGGATGGGAGAGATACCAGAATAAGGAGATTAATAATGATATTTTGATTTCCTTTGGTTATGGAGACGGTGGCGGTGGTCCAACCAGAGAGATGCTAGAAACTTCCCTTCGCATGGAAAAGGGAGTAAAAGGGATTCCAAAAGTACGTCAGGAATTCTCAAGGACATATTTTGATCAGTTATATGAAAGGGTAAGTGATAACAAAAGACTTCCTGTTTGGGAGGGAGAATTTTATTTTGAATATCATAGAGGAACTTATACTTCCATGGCAAGAAATAAGCGTTCTAACAGAAAGAGTGAGTTAATGCTTATGGATCTGGAACTTTTCTCTTATCTAGCTGAAAAAGAAGGAATGGATTATCCAGCTAAGAAACTGAATTCTATGTGGAAAACAGTGCTTTTAAATCAATTCCATGATATTTTACCCGGATCTTCTATCAAAGAAGTATATGAAGTTACCAAAAAGGAATATGGAGAGATTAAACAGGATGCAGAGTCCATGATTCAAGAAAGACTGAAAGCATTGACTTCATATAGTGAAAACATTACAGTATATAACTCATTGGGATTTTTAAGAGATGATGTGGTTTATATGGAAGAATGTGATGGGAACGCTCTAATGGATGAAAGCGGAAGTTATTATCCTGTTCAACGGACAAAAGAGGGAGCTGTTTCTTATGTTAAAGGATTACCATCTAAGGGAAGTAAAACATTTACAGTTGTAAATACAGAAGAAAATTCACCATTTAAGATTGAGAACAACCGTCTTACTACACCCTACTATATTATAAAGGTAGATGAGCAGGGAATGTTTACCTCTATTTTTGATAAAGAAAACAACAGGGAAGTAATTAAGGAGAACCAACGTGGTAACCTAATGAGGATGTATGAAGATAAACCAATATATTATGATAATTGGGACATTGATATTTACTACACAGAAAAATATTGGGATGCGGATCAGATAACTCATATGGAATGGACGGAGCTTGGAAGTGTTCGTGCTACTTTATCCATTGAGAGAAAAATCAGTAATTCTGTCATAAAACAAGAAATTTATTTTTATGCCCACAGCAGAAGAATTGAGTTTAAAACCTATGTTGATTGGCATGAACATCAGCACTTATTAAAAGTGCATTTTCCTGTAAATATACATTCCGATGAAGCAACTTTTGAAATTCAATTTGGCAATGTAACTAGAAAGGTACATTCCAACACAAGTTGGGATATGGCTAGGTTTGAAAGTTGTGGACAAAAATGGATTGATCTGTCTGAAGGACACTATGGAGTAAGTTTATTGAATGATTGCAAATATGGACATTCCGTAAAAAATGGAAATATGGCCATTACTCTGATTAAATCGGGAATTGAGCCTAATAAAACCACGGATCAGGAAGAGCATTATTTTACATATGCAATATATCCACATAAAGAAAATTGGCGTTTTGCAGAAACAGCAAAAGAGGCTGGAAAACTAAATCAGCCAGCATACACCGTCAAAGGAGGAATATGGGGTAGAGAAACCTCTCTTGTTAAAGTAGACAAAGATAATGTTATGCTTGAAACAATTAAATTAGCAGAAGACGGAAACGGTATGATTCTGCGTATGTATGAGTATCATAATAGTTTAACAAATGTTCATGTTACAATGAACGATGCGGATCAGGTGGTATCCGTTGAGGAGTGTAATCTGATAGAAGAGAAGATATCTGATGTAAAGCCGTGCACAAATGGTTTTGACATTATAATAAAACCCTATGAAGTGAAGACATATCGTATTATTACTAAGTAGAACAATATTTGTATTTAAGTTTATAGCAGGGCTGTAGCAAAATGTATAAAATTCTTTCATTTTGTTACAGCCTATGTAAATTTAAAGTACTTAGGAGGAGTACATGAAAAATGAAAATATAGCAAAAAAGATTTCTGCAAAGGAAAGAGCAGAGGAATTACTTGCAAAGATGACGTTAAAGGAGAAAATAGGACAATTAAATCAAAGGTTATTTGGATTCCATGTTTATGAAAGGCGGGGAGATGATCTTGTTTTAACAGAGGAACTAAAACAAGAAGTAAAAAAGTATAGTGGTTTAGGCATGCTATATGGGCTGTACAGGGCTGACCCCTGGTCAAATAGAGATAAAGTTACAGGCTTGTATAAGGAATTAGCTCCCAAAGCTTACAATATGGTTCAGGATTATGTAATAAAGCACTCCAGACTCTCTATTCCGATGATGTTAAGTACGGAGTGTCCACATGGACATCAAGCGTTAGGAGGCTATCTGCTACCTGTAAATCTAGCAACAGGTGCTACTTTTAATCCAGATTTATTGAAAGCGGCATGTAAGGTATGCGGAATGCAGTTAAAAGAGATGGGTGTAGATTTTGCTTTGGTATCCAATCTTGATATATTAAGAGATCCAAGATGGGGAAGGAGTGAAGAATGCTTTTCCGAGGATCCGTATTTAGCTTCTGAAATGGCAAAATCCACTGTCGAAGGAATTCAAGAAACAGGTGTATATGTAGTCGCGAAGCATTTCTGTGCCCAAGGTGAAGGGACAGGGGGAATCAATGCTAGTGCTGCAAGGATAGGTGAAAGAGAGCTAAGAGAGATACATTTACCGGCAGTAAAAGCATGCTGCGAAATTGGCGTAAAAGGTATTATGGCTGCTTACAATGAAATTGACGGTGTTTTTTGCCACGCTAATAAAAAATTGTTAACGGATATATTACGCAAGCAAATGGGATTTGAAGGAATTGTGATGTCGGACGGAGTGGCAATCGATCAGTTGGATGTCATGACAGGTGACCGTGTACTTTCCGGTGCGATGGCACTGAAAGCTGGTGTGGATATAGGACTATGGGATACTGGTTTTTCAAAACTGGAAGAGGCTTTGGAACTAGGATATATTACAATAGAGAATATTAATAGGTCGGTACTTCGTATACTTACTATGAAATATGAAAGAGGTCTTTTTGATGAACCCTATATTCCAGAAACCAATGGATATCTTTCCTATCACTATGATAATTTTCCTCAGGCTTTAGAATTAGCAAGAGAATCGATAATTCTTCTTAAGAATGAAGAGCAAATCCTTCCAATTCAATATCAGAATATAAAATCTATTGGCATCATTGGTCCTAATGCAGATGAAATATATAATCAATTAGGCGATTATACTCCTCCAATTGAAGAGGAGGATGGGATTACAACTCTTAAAGGCATAAAAGAGTGGATAAAAGAAAATGGATTATCAATTGAAGTCCGTTATGCCAAAGGCTGCGGTATTTTAGAAGGAATGGAAGAAGAAATAGAAAAGGCAGTAGAAATAGCAAATTCGGTGGATCTTGTTATTATGGTATTAGGGGGATCCTCCAGCCGCTTTTTGGGTGCAGAATTTGACTTAAATGGAGCTGCTGTGACCGGAAAAGAAATATCATCCATGGATTGTGGGGAAGGAATTGACTGTGCCGATATTAATTTACCTCTTATACAGCAAAAACTGGCAAAAGCGGTTTTTAAAGCAGGGAAAAAAGTCATTACAATTATGATACAGGGAAGACCTTATGCGATAAGCACCATTGCTGAGAAATCAAGTGCCCTGATTACTTCCTTTTATGGAGGGGTAAAAGCAGGAGAAGCCATCGCAGATATACTTTTTGGGAAAATAAGTCCTTCCGGACATCTTCCAGTTTCTATTCCAAGATGTTCAGGGCAGATACCTGCTTATTATAATTATAAGAAATCCTACCGAGCAATGGGATATTATGATATAGAGCAGAAACCA
>DPVV01000108.1:0-2735 GCA_003526525.1 Lachnoclostridium phytofermentans
CAGCATGGAGGCTAAGAATGAAAAAGACTAAATCGATATATTGCATTTTACTTATGATATTAGTTTTACTAATCAGTGGATGCAGTAAGAATTCAAAAAGCAGCGGTAATGAAAATCAGAAAGACATATTGCTAACGCCAATCATAGAAGAACCTTCTGCAGGACTAACGGTTACACCAATAGAAATAACGATTTTACCAACTGCGATACCTACAAGGCCTCCAGAGGAAGACTCGGAAAGTATGCGTGTAGCAAAGAATTTGATGCATACGATGACTTTAGAAGAAAAGGTTGCGCAGATGTTTTTTGTACGCTGCCCAGAGGAACATGCGGAAGACATATTAGAAGAATACCAATTTGGCGGATACTTACTATTTGCAAGAGACTTTGAAGGCGAAACGAAAGAGAGTGTAACAAAGAAAATAACGAAGTATCAAGAGGTATCCAAGATACCAGCATTTATCGGTGTAGATGAAGAAGGTGGAACGGTAAACCGTGTCAGCAAATATCCTGCTTTTCGAGTTAAGCCATTTGAATCGCCAAGTAATCTTTATAAAAAGGGCGGATTTGATGAAATAAGTAAAGATACAAAGGAAAAATCCGAGTTATTATTATCCCTTGGCATCAATCTAAATTTTGCTCCAGTTTGTGATGTTGCTAGTTCAAGTAAAGACTTTATTTATCCTAGAGCATTTGGAACAGAGGTAAAAAAGACCTCTGAGTATGTAACCTTGGTAGTAAAAACTATGAAGGAGATGGGGATTGGTTCTGTATTAAAGCATTTTCCTGGGTACGGAAATAATGTGGATACTCATACTGGCATTGCTATTGATAAAAGAGATTATGAGACATTCCAAAACAATGATTTTTTACCGTTTAAAGCAGGAATTGATGCTGGTTCACCATTTGTTTTAGTATCACATAACATTGTAGAATGTATGGATGATAAGTTACCTGCATCCATATCAGAGGTAGTTCATCGTATACTAAGAAATCAATTAGGATTTAATAGCCTTGTTATTACAGATGATTTGTCAATGGATGCCATTACGACTTACACCGGTGATGAAGCTGCTGCAGTCCTTGCAGTAGAAGCAGGCAATGATATGCTATGCTGTACCAATTATAAAGAACAGATCGCTGCTGTAGTTAGTGCAGTAAAAAGCGGTAAGATTACAGAAGAACGGATCGAGGAATCGGTACTTCGTATACTACAAACAAAATATGATATGGGAATTATAAAATAATTCTTTTATGGCTGTTACGCTATTCATGGATTCATTAACTGTAACAGCCATTTTTTTACGCATATCCTTATAAGTATTCTTAAGATAGGCTTTCTATTAGAAATCCTTCTATATATCTTAGAGTTAGGTTTATATTAATTTTTGGTATATTCTTATACGAAAAGAGTTTTCGAAAATACATAAAATATATTCGAAAAATATAGTAATTAAAACAGTATTATGATATAACTAAATTAGGAATACAGAATGGGAAGGGCGGTTCATACAATGAATGAGTTTTGGAATTCAGTAGATGATGAAAAACGATATTATTATGATGGAAATGATTTGGGATGTACTTACACTAGCCAAAGCACGAAATTAAAGGTTTGGGCGCCAACAGCCTCGATGGTTGTTGTAAATCTTTATAGAAATGGAAATGATGGAGAATCTTATGCCACTGAAATAATGAAAAAAGAGGAAAGTGGTATCTGGTCCGTTTGTCTTAACGGTGATTTTGAAGGAGTATATTATACTTATCTTGTTACAGTAGATGGTCAAACTAAAGAAGCTGTAGACCCTTATGCAAGGACGACTGGCTTAAATGGAAAAAGGGGAATGATTATAGACTTAGAGAAAACCAATCCAATTGGATTTCTTGAAGAAACAAAACCTAAGTTTGAATCCTTTACGGATGCTATTATTTATGAAGCACATATCCGTGATATATCCATGGAATCTGATTCTGGTATCAAAGAAAAGGGAAAACTACTCGGCTTTACAGAACATAATACTAGAAATTCGGATGGTTTAACTACAGGACTATCACACATCCTAGATCTTGGAGTAACACATATCCATTTACTGCCATGCTTTGATTATGCCTCTGTAGATGAAAAAGACAGCTCTATATTTAATTGGGGATATGATCCAGAAAACTATAATGTTGTTGAAGGTTCTTATTCTACAAACCCTTATGATGGTGCTGTAAGAGTGAAAGAATTTAAGACATTAGTCCAAACGCTGCATAAGAATGGGCTTCGTGTTATTATGGATGTTGCCTATAACCATACAATGGAAACAGAAGAGTCCAATTTCAATAAGATTGTTCCAAATTATTATTATCGCAAAGTTGGTGAAAAATTTTCGGATGCCTCTGCTTGTGGAAATGAAACAGCTTCTGAGCGTTTGATGGTACGTAAGTTTATTGTAGATTCTATTATCTACTGGGCAAAAGAATATCATATGGATGGTTTTCGCTTTGACTTAATGGGAATTCATGATATAGAAACAATGAATGAAGTTAGAACGGCATTAGATCAAATAGACCCAAGCATTATTTTATACGGGGAAGGTTGGGTAGGTGGAGACTGTCCTCTTCCAGTGAATCAGCGAGCAATGAAGGCCAATATGAGTATGATGCCAGGTATTGCGGCATTTAGTGATGATTTTAGAGATGGTCTAAAAGGAAGTGTCTTTCTAGCAGAGGAGAAAGGGTTTGCAACTGGT